>CAYSGM010000086.1:5049-10961 GCA_964430595.1 uncultured Candidatus Cloacimonas sp. | reverse complement strand
GTAGCTGCGTAAATCTGCAAAGAAGGCTTCTCTGCAATGAGAACATCCATAGGAGTTCATGTCCAGCCGCACTTCCTTCAAGCCCAGATCGTGGCATACTTTCATACCCAAGCTGATCACCTCGTTTTCGGAAAGGATGCTCTCGCTGCCAAGCAATTCCACCCCCAGCTGATAGAATTCCATCTGCTGCAGTGCGTCGGCTTTGCGGAACATCGGTCCCGAATAGTAGAAGCGGTGAACTTCACCGGGATTAATGATTCTGGCGGTGTGATGCAGCACGCTGATGGTGCCTTCCGGACGCAGGCTTAGCAAACTGAGGTTACTTTCCGGGGAGGAGAGTGACAGCACGGATTGCACCGCATAATCCGCTTCCGCACCCTGCATAAGGGCGGTTATTCCAGTGTGCAACACCTGATAATCCTGCAAAACAGACAAGCGAATTTCCTGATAATCGTGCAGGGCAAGCACTTTGTCCATTTTCTCTTCCAGGATCTTCCATTTCCACACTTTATCGGGCATAAACTCGTGAAAGCGTTTCGGCTCTTGAGCCATTCTAACTCCATATTTATAGCTTTTTGCAACTCTTAAGGATAAGCCAATTCCTGTCAATGAATTTGTCTTGCTTCCAGCTTCCCTGCTTATCCGCTGCTGATGCAATAAGCATCTAACCATGGTTTCCCCATGATTTATCATGGTGAGATCATGGTCAGATCATGGGCAGCACACCATTGGATAGCAAGGGACAAGGAACTGTGAGTTAAGAACCGTGAGTCTGGAGTCGATTTCGCCTTTGTTAGCTTTGAGTTGGTTACTATTTGTGCGGCGAAATGGACTACAGCGAACTACACTAGGCAAGGGTGACGCTGTAGTCCATCCGGTTAAAACAGATATCTATTATGCTGAAGATAGCTAAACCGGATCGACTCCAGACTTAGTGGGAACTACACTAGGCAAGGGTGACGCTGTAGTCCATCCGGTTAAAATAGATATCTCAAAAGCTGAAGTTAGTTAAAACCGGATCGACTCCAGACTTAACTTTTGGAGATAAAGCCCCCCCAGCTCTGCGAGAATAAATTGACAGATTTATGCCCTATAGATATATTGCCACTCATTGAAAACACTACAAAAGGGGAACCCTAATGCAAAACGATGTAGTAAGCTATTTCCTGCGTTTGGTTGCGATTGACAGTGAGTCTAAGAACGAACGCTCTATGGCAGATGTCCTGAAATTGGATTTGGAAGAACTAGGCGCAACCGTGGAAGAAGATAATTGCCACAAGCACAGCGATGGCAACGCCGGAAACCTTTATGCCTATTTCCCCGGTAAGATCGAAAAGAAACCGATTCTGTTCTGTGCCCATCTGGATACCGTAACCCCGGGCAACGGAATTAAAACCAAGATTGAGAACGGCAGAATCTTCACGGACGGCACCACAATCCTGGGTGGAGATGATAAATCCGGTATTGCAGAGATTATGATTGCGGTAAAGCGGATTGTGGATTCCGGGATAGATCATGCACCCATTGAAGTGCTGTTCACCATTTCGGAGGAAATCGGGCTGATCGGGGCTAAATGCTTTAACAAAGGCAAGCTGCAATCCGCATTTGGTTATGCTTTAGACGCACATCAGGTGGGAGAGCTAACCGTTGGGGCACCTTCGCAGAATTCTTTCATAATCACCGTTTATGGTAAGGAAGCCCATGCGGGTGTGGAGCCTGAAAAAGGGCTGAACGCCATTAGAATAGCTTCCGAAGCGATTATCGCCATGCCCATGGGCAGAATAGATTTTGAAACTACCTGCAATATAGGCAAAATAGCCGGCGGTTCCGCCACGAATATTGTGCCTAACCAGGTGATCATTAAAGGCGAAGCACGTAGCCACAATGCCCAAAAGCTGGCTCAGGTTTGCGCCGATATCCACCATGCGGTGGAACGCACGGTTGCCAAGTATAACAACGAGATTGGCAAGGCAGAATATAGTTTTAAGATGGAAACCGAATACAATGCGTTCAGCGTTCCGGAAGATGCACCGGCTGTTAAACTGGCTCAATCCGCTTTACGCCAATTGGATATCCCCTTCACTACCGGCAAGGGCGGAGGCGGAAGCGATGCAAACATCCTTAATGCCGCCGGTATCCCCATGATAATTGTGGGAACCGGGATGAACCGCGTGCATACCGTGGCAGAGGACATCCAGATAGATCAGCTCCACAAGGGTGTAGAGTTTGTGGAGGAAATGATCCGTCAGTATTCGGAAGCTTAGATGAGCACCCGGATAGCACTAATCGGTTATGGCAAGATGGGCAAAATGATAGCCTCGCTTGCTGCCGAAAAAGATTGTGAGATCGTTAGCCGGATAGATCCCCAATGTCCCGATTGTTTTAGCGAGATAAACGCCCAAAGCCTGATGGATGCAGATGTGTGCGTGGATTTCAGCCACCCCTCTGCTGCCACGGATAACATCCGAAAAGTGCTTGCCTTGGGGAAACCTTTGGTGATTGGCACCACAGGATGGAACAAGGAATTTGATGAGATACGCAATCTGGTGCTGGAATCGGGAACAGGCATGGTTTACGGGGCGAACTTCTCTATTGGCATGAATCTGTTCAGCAGGATTGTTGCTGATGCCGTGAAATACTTCGATTACTTTGATGCCTACGACGTGTATGGCATGGAATTGCACCACAATCAGAAGGCGGATAGTCCATCAGGGACGGCGATTGAGCTGGCAAAGCTGATAATCAGCAACAGCAGCCGTAAAACCGAGGCACTGTATGACACATGCATGCGCCGCATAGAACCACACGAGCTGCAGTTCTCCAGCGTGCGCTGTGGCAGTATTCCCGGCACACATACCGTTGGCTTCGATTCCGAAGCCGACACGATTGAGCTTACCCACCGTGCACGTTCCAGAAGCGGTTTTGCTTACGGTGCACTACAAGCAGCAAAGTGGGTGAAGGATAAGCCCGGATTTCACAGCTTTGCAGAAGTGATCTCCGCTATTCTATGCTAATCCCCAAAAGGCATGCACAGCCCCCGGAATTGCAAGCATCCTGCTTGCACTGGACGACTCTTTGCTAATCCCCTTTACCAAAATGCATGCGCAGGGTAACGACTTTGTTATCCTCGATGCTTTTGCTTATCCCTTACCGGAGCTGGATTACCCTACGCTTGCCCGCCGGATTTGCCGCTTACATACGGGAATCGGTGCGGATGGCTTGGTGTTGCTATTCCCCTGCCCGGAAGCTGATGCCAGAATGGTGATTTACAATTCGGATGGTTCCCGCGCCGAGATGTGCGGTTCCGCCTTGCGCTGTGTTTCGGAGCTAATGCATCAGAAACTGCATATTGACAGCCTGACGGTGCTAACCGACGCTGGAATTAAGCATGCAAGCATAAGCCCGGTGGATGGCTTGATTGCGGTTAATTTAGGGGTTCCCCGGATGCTGCAGAAAAACTACCCTGCCCTTGGCTTCAATGGCGACCTGATTGATGTGGGGAACCTGCATTATGTGGTGTGGCGGGATAATCTGACTGATGATCCCCATTTGTTATATGGAAGTGCTTTGGAGCATTACAGCGGCTTTCCCCAGCCTGTTAATGCACATTTTGCCAAATTGATTAGTCCTCACGAGATAGAGATTAAGATCTGGGAGCATGCCTGCGGAGCAACTCTTGCTTGCGGAACCGGAGCTACATCATGTGTGTTTAGCGGGATCAGCAGCGGAATTCTGCGCTCGCCTGTGAAGGTTGTTATGCCAGGTGGCAGCGTGGATATTGCAAGTGAGGATGCTGCCTATATTCTTAGCGGAGAAGTAACCCTTGCATTTAGCGGAGAATACCTTTGGAAAGCCTAGGGAAATACTTTCTGGAGCTTAGACTCCGGCGTGAGATAAGCTATAACAAAATCAGCCGGGATATCCTGATTCGCGAAGATATAATCCGCAAGATAGAAGAAAACCGCTTTTTTGAGCTGGGAGATTATGGGGTTGCTAAGGCGATTGTGTATAATTACGCCAATTACCTGGAAGCTGATCTGGATGCCGTGATGAAGGAATTCAGGGTGATGGTGCCGGAACAGGTGCAGGATAAATTCCACCCGCGTGCAACTCTGAAAGACAAGAAAATCATGCTTTCCACTAACTTCCTTTGGATGGTGGGTATAGTTATCTTTGCGGTTATACTTGCGTCCATATTGTTTCATGCGAATAGGCAGGGATGGCTTAAGGCACCTGATTTCTTTAGCGCTCAGGCACCAGATAGCACCGCAAATGCACCTATCCAACCGGAAGTGGAAGATAAACCGGATACTCTTCGCACCAGAATGCGGGCTTTAAGCGAAGCCATTCCGGGCAGCGAACCAACTTCAAGCGCAGGGAAGGGAAACAAATCTGTGCCAGCGGATACCACAGATTATATAGGCAGCATACTGGGAGCAAGCCCCTTAAACGTTCCCCTGCATTAGCCGTCCATCCACGGACACTCCGAAGACAGGCGACAATCAGGCAAATATTATTCTGGCAGAATAGTAGCCCTGCGTTACTATATCATCGAGAGGGAAAACCTGTTTTAGGAGATAATATGAAACGCATACTGATGATTGTTTTACTACTAACATCCGCTGTAGCTTTTGCCAATGAAACGCTGCCCAATGCCGGCACAGCGGTGTTTAAGCTGAAACCTGAGTTCCGCAAAGAATTACAGCTTTCTGATACCCGCACTGGGATTGCAAGCGTGGATGATAAGCTGAAGAGAATGAATGTTACCGGCTTGAAGCAACGCTTTCTAACACCCAAGAACGCCAGCCATGATATAGCTTTAATTTTTACGGTATTCTCACCACACTCTCCCCAGGCGGTGGTGAATGCACTTTCTACCGATCCTTACGTGCAGTATGCAGAGGTTATCTACCCGGATGAGACCTTTGCCGTTCCGAATGATACGGATTATGGGTTATCACAGTATTTCGCTGCTCTGGAAGCAGAGGCAGCATGGGATATCCATAAGGGCGAATTGGGCACGAACCCGGTGATCCTCGCTATAGCGGATACAGGCGTAAAATGGAACCATGTGGACTTGGCAGAAAACATCTGGAACAACCTTGGCGAGGATGCTAACTCCAACGGCTACACTCTTTACCACAACGGCACTGCCTGGGTGATGGATGCAGGGGATATCAATGGAATAGATGATGATGGCAATGGCAAGATTGATGATCTGATTGGGTGGGATTTTACCGTTACAGAGTTTGGGGGAGAGTCCAATGATCCCCAACCCCCGGGGTCACATGGGACAGCAGTGGGGGGAATCATGGCTGCTAGGACAAATAATGCTACTGGCACCAGCAGCCTTGCCTGGAATTTAACACTTATGCCACTCTCCTGCAGTTACAATGATAGTGGCATCTACACCGGTTACGAAGGTATTGTGTATGCTGCCGAAAAAGGGGCTGATGTGATAAACTGCAGTTGGGGTGGAACAACCTTTTCACAGGCAAATCAGGAAGTGATAAACTATGCCTTCGGGCTTGGAAGTATCATCGTAGCAGCAGCTGGGAACAGCAGCAGAACAATGCCAATGTATCCTGCAGCATATCGCAACGTGCTTGCCACGGCTGCCTTGCAGAATTCCGGGCTTAAATCCACCGCTTCCAATTATGGTGCTTATGTGGATTTTGGAGCTACAAACAGCATGATCCGAACCACACTTGTTACTGGAGGGTATGCTACAGTCAACACTAGTGTAAACAATGCTACTTCTTATGCCAGCCCCGTCGCTTCGGCGTTAGTGGGGTTGATCAAATCCTACTACCCCACTCTTACTCAGGCGGAGATTATCACTCGCGCAAAAGGGAGCTGTGACGATATAGATGCACTAAACCCTAGCTATGTGGAGCAATTGGGCGAAGGTA
>CAYSGM010000086.1:0-5039 GCA_964430595.1 uncultured Candidatus Cloacimonas sp. | reverse complement strand
CAGATGTTGCCCCTACTCCCGATAACGAAATACGACTTTATCTGCAGGACAACTATGCTGTTACCGAACCCAATGGAAACCTGGCGATTGAACCGGGGGAAACGTTCTCAATGAACTTCCGCTTACGTAACTACGGCTTTCCCGCCAGCGGAGCCACCTTTACTTTATCAACTACCAGCTCAGCGGTTACTATTCTCAACAACACCGTGATAGCAGACATTCCCGAGGATGACTACTTCAGCTTCACGGATACATTCAGCATATATGTCCTCCCCTCTGCTATATCGCAATATATAACCTTTACCATTACTACCCTTGCCAGTCTTCCGGTAGCTGTGGGTGGCACGCTCTCATTCTCTGTTCCCATACACGCCGGCGGGGTACTGGTTTGGGAGCCTTTTGCAGGAAGCCGAAACCTTAGCGGTAACTACCTCAAAACCCGTTTGCAGGCTATGGGCTACACTTGTGCATACGGAACAGTTTATCCATATTCATTCCATAATTTTACAGCCGTTTTCCTAAGTTTCGGAAACGCCGGTTACAGTCTCAACGCACGCTTTAACCAGCCCTATATGTTCACCGCATTGCGGGAGTATCTGGAAGCAGGCGGGAAGGTGTATATAGAAGGCGGAGATGCTGTTGGTTATGACATGGCTTACCTGTTGCCGGATGTAAACGGCGAACTTGATGCCCACGAAGCACTTTGGCCCCTCTTAGGCATTCAAAGTGCTGCTGATGGTGCCACCAACGTGATAAACCTTTTGCAAGGGGCAAGTTCCACGCCTACAGAAGGAATTAGCTTTGCCTCTTCCCTCCAAACCGCATCTAGCTCCATAGACACCTTCACCCCCCTTAGTTCGCATGCCAGAGCAGCTTTCATAGAAAGCGACTACGGATGTGTGGCGGTTGCAAACACCGGTGCTCTGGGGCAGCGGACTTTTGTATTCAGCTACGCCTTGGCGGAACTGGTGGATGGCGTTTTCCCAAGCACCAGAGCAAACCTGGTAAGCGAGATTATGGCATTCTTCGAGTCTGATAGCTTTGTTGGCGAACTGGAAGCCCCATCCTTAGCGTTAGCACCTTTGGAGACAGCATTCATGTAAGCTGGAGTGCCATAGACCATGCAGATTACTATCACGTGTATGCCAGCGATATTCCAGACGACTGGACGGGAGTAAGCCCCGTGGTGGTGAATGATCTTAGCTACGCTTGCCTCGCCGAGGACAAGAAGTTCTTTAAAGTAATCGCAGTTAGTTATTAAGATAAGAGCCTCAAATTGAGGCTCTTATTATACTAACGTTTTATTGTTATCCCGGCGTTACTTCGCCAGAAGCATCTTACGGGTTTCGGTAAACTCCGCACTTTCCAGCCGATACAGATACACTCCGCTGCTTACCGGCTGCCTCAATTCATCATAACCATCCCAAACCAGGCTAAGCCTATTGCTTGTCGGAATCCCGTTAAACAACCTGCGCACTATCTGTCCGCGAGTGTTATAAATAACCAGATTCACGGGTTGACTGATGTCTTTCAGGCTAAAGCTAATAGTTGTGCTGGGATTAAAGGGATTGGGATAATTCGCTTTCAATTCGTTCTGCACCACAGGGCTTAAATCATCTTCCGAGGCAGAACCCAATCCGGTAGAGAAACGCCTGGAAAGTGAGAAATTACTGTGTCCAAACAAGTTTTGGGATGCCACCCGCCAGTGCAGCACCGAATTTGCAGGCAGCCATTCCGGCATATAACTGGTCTGTTCTATACCCGCAACGTCCCGCACCAGATCTGAATAATACGGATCTCTGGCAATATGCAGCCTATAGCTAAGGGCAAGCTGTGCGGGAGCCCACTCAAAGGTTGTTTGCAGGCTTAAACCGGCTGCGTAATTCGCCGGGCTTACCAACTGCGGAATTGCCGGCACTTCTGTAATCGCTCCGGTTGTGAAGCTCTGAGTCTCGCTAAAGGGGCTTATGCCTATATCTGCAATACTGGCAACGCGCCAATAGTAGGTAGTAAAGGGGCTTAAAAGCGTGGCATGAAATACTTCCCCCACATGCCCGAATACCTCCAGCACATCACCGTTAAAACTGGCTTCTGCAGAAAGCTGGAGGTGATAAGAGGTAGCTCCCAGCACACTTGCCCATGTTATATCCGGGTTTGTGGGCACATTCACTGCCATATTGGGCGGATTCACCACCACCGGCGCATCCAGATAACTCAGCACGGTAAAAGGCGTAAGGCTTACATCCGAATGATTATTGCTTAGCAAGGTGGTGCGCATCAGACATTGCTGAGAATTGATAAAGGGAATGCCATTCCAGGTATAACTGCCATCATTTGGGGTGCTGCCGGTAATAGGCACCCAAGTTGCGCCTAGATCGGATGAGAATTCTATCATCACGTTGCCGGAACTGGATTTCGCCTTCCAGCGAATCTCTTTAGTGGAGCCGTGAAACCAGGCTTCCCCGCCAATCGGTGAGGTGATCTGTATATCGGATATTTTCACGGTGAAGCTGATCGTTTCCCCGGCAAAGCCAATATCATAAATATTCAAGCCACCGGCGGAGTTATTACCCATAAACCCGCTCGGGATGGTTCTTTCGCTTATGGCTGTATTGCCGGATTGTGCGCTGAACGCTGCACTGCCCAGAGAGCCGCCCGTGCTGTTATTATTCGCCCCGGGACGGTAGATATAAAGTTCATCAGGAGGTCCGGAAGCATTTCCGTTTTCTCTGGTATCCAGACGGTAAACCAGCAATCCTGTTCCAGGTAGGTTATCATCATAATACACTCCCGGTTTGCGGTATTCCAGCACATAGGATTCATTAATCCGCCATGAGGGCACCCGATAGATGTTGTTGGTGGAGGAAGATGCTACCGGTGAAAGCGTATATGTCCCCGATTCCGTTATCATTGGAGGTTCGGGAAGCCACTGCCCATAGCGGTATTTCATCCAGGCACTCGTGTGCTGGGGAGGATTGGCATTATTCGCCATCAAGTCCCAGCTTCCTATCGGTGTAATGCTTGTGTTTACATAGCGATACAAATCCGGAGCTCCCAGAGAGTGGAACATCTCGTGCGAAAGCACGCTTGCTCCCGATGATGCCAGGGATTGATCCAATTGGAAGTTAAAGTCCCACACCCGCGAACCGTGAATGGTAGCATTTACGCCATAAAGCACCCAACGGTGAGGCCAGAGCAGCTCCGCCCATCCATCCGGCGAACCCTGGATGATAAAGCAGGTGTTATCAACATAGCCATCATTGTCGCCATCTATCACTAAATCTGTAGGAACCTGGCTTTCCACCGCAGCAACGGCACGGGCAAGCAATTGCATTTCCCGATCTGCACGTTCGGCATCGTCGTCCGCAGGATACCCCTTGGGGTTGGAACCGCTGTAGATGCGGAAGTAGTCTCGCGGTTGGTTATCCACATAAGATACCACCACAGTTCCATTCGGAGCGGGATAAAAGCTTGTATCCACGTTTAACTGACCGTAAGAGGCAGCCGTGAAGTAGTTTTTCATAGAGTTTGCAAAGTTATCCGTGGTGTTAAAGATGCTGTCGTAAAAGGTGATGGGTCTAACAAAATCGGGATCATCAGCAAAGCGGATAAACACGGCAATGTTGTTAAACTGCCCGGTGTGGGGCGATCTGCTGTTGCTGTAATCGCGCATGGTGCTTTCGTAGCGGGCATACTTTTGGGCAATGCGCGCTTCGCTGAGGTTTATCCCGGGAGTAAGATTGCGTTGGTTAGGCAAGTCTCTGCCCACCACCAAATCTGTGGGAGCCACTACTTCGCCTTCCGCACGGGCATAAACATACCAGCCGGCATCATCTTTTACAATGGAGTAGTCGTTGGCATCATGCAGCCAATTGTGGAATTCATCTCCGGACGCAAACACCTCGACGGGGCTTCCATCCGGCTGCACAAAGCTTAAGGGGAGCATGCGGTGCGGAGCTGCGGACAGCAACCCCACAAGCAGCACCAACAGCACAAGGATATATCTGGGTTTCATCGTTCCTCTTTATTACATTTATGTTTACAATCACATTGGTAGGTTTGCTTCAAGGGTTGCACCAGCAACCGTTGAGCGAAGAAAAACAGCTCCGTATCCAAGCTGAAGCCACCGTATTCATCCAACAGAGAGGGGCTGATATATAGCTCGCAATCACCCTGGCTAAGGACAACATCATCGGCAACAGGCAGCTCGTAAACAAGGCGAAACTCCGCACCCTTGCAGCTTTTCGCCACCAGGATCAAGCGCGGCTTACGGCTTTGATAGCGGTGGAATTCCTGCTTACGCTTTATGTATCTACCGGCTGATTCACTTATAGTTATATTCATTAAAGCAAGTTTACCTCTGCTAACAGTTTATTCAAATTGCGTTCCACAACAAGAGATATTTTTAGATGTTTCCTTGGTTTTCTAGCAAACTTTGTTCCGGAGCATAAGATGTCCCGGCTGATCCCCCAACCCAGTTCCCAGAATAAGACTCCCTAATCGTAATTGCACACGCCTGGTGTGCATACAATTTTGTGACCCAATTGACACATTGTAAGGGCAGACCCCTGTGTCTGCCCTTACGGACCGGATTTGTTATCAACTTCCTTGTGTAGGGTAAACACGGGGGTTTGCCCCTACTTGCTTATCCGCACTTCATTCGCAAGACATCTAACCATGAGCTCACCATGATTTATCCCGGTGAGATCATGGTCAGTTCCCGGTCAGCTCACTTTCGGCAAGCAAGCAAGATGTTATGAGAGAAGAAGTGATGGGGAGGGTTTTAACAGATTCCAGTGAGTCTGGAGTCGATGCTGCCTTTACCAATTCCAAGTTATCTCTTTGTTTACAGGTAGCATGGACTACAGCGATCATTGGTTTGCACGGTGTCGCTGTAGTCCATATCGCTGCTAAGCAGGTAACTACCCCATCGCTAAGATATTCATTATCGACTACAAACTTGATGTTTTGGTGTCCGAATGATAACCACCACCAAATGAGAGGTTTGACTTAAAATTCCGCCCTAGGATATCTATTCG
>CAYSGM010000085.1:0-12407 GCA_964430595.1 uncultured Candidatus Cloacimonas sp. | reverse complement strand
ACAGATAAGTACAAAGAGTATCGTAGCGAGAGTTACACGATCTCACGGATGTTTGAGATTGATTTTTAGGGTTTAGGAGATATGTGATGAATGGATTGGATAAGAAGATCAATGAGCACTTTCAGGGCTTGGTAGTCCGGAAAGACCTGGTCAAAGCCGTAAAGGGCAATGCCATTGTTCCCACCTATGTGCTGGAATACCTGCTGGGGCAATATTGCGCTACATCTGATGAGGCTGAGATTCAGGCTGGAATTGATACGGTAAAAGGCATTCTGGAGAAGCATTATGTTCACAGGCGGGATGCAGAACTCACCAAGTCCAACGTGCGGGAATCCAAGATCAACAAGGTTATCGACAAGATCGCAGTGACCCTCAATGAGAAGAAGGACTGCTATCAGGCAAGCTTTTCCAATATGGGTATCTCCAAAGTTGTGGTGAGTTCCGAGATTGTGAAGAACCATCCCAAGCTCTTGGTGAGTGGGGTGTGGTGTATTGCAGAACTGGAATACAGCTACACCGAGGATAGGGACAGCAGTCCCTGGCTACTGAACTCGATCAAGCCAATCCAAATGTCGCGCTTCGATATGGACAGCTTCCTGGCAAAGCGCGCAGAATTCACCAGCGATGAGTGGATAGATCTGCTGATCCAAAGTATTGGCTTCAACCCGGAGTTCATGAGTAGGCGTTTGAAGCTGATGCAACTTACCAGGCTGGTACCGTATTGCGAAAGGAACTACAACCTGATCGAGTTGGGTCCCAAGGGAACCGGCAAATCGCACATTTATTCAGAGTTCTCACCGCACGGCATTTTGATTTCAGGCGGAGAGGTCTCCGTTCCCAAGCTCTTTGTAAATAACTCCAACGGCAGAATTGGGCTGGTGGGTTTCTGGGATGTAGTCGCCTTTGACGAATTCGCAGGACGCAAGAAGAAAGCGGACAAAGCGCTTGTGGACATCATGAAGAACTACATGGCAAATAAAACCTTTTCCCGGGGTATTGAGACCTTGGGTGCGGAGGCATCGATGACCTTTGTTGGTAACACTCAGCATAACGTGGCTTATATGCTGAAGCACTCTGATCTGTTTGATGAGCTACCCGAACAATATTATGATTCCGCTTATTTGGACAGGCTGCATGGCTATCTGCCGGGTTGGGAAGTTCCGATCATCCGGGGCGAGATGTTCTCATCTGGTTATGGCTTTGTGGTGGATTACCTGGCAGAGATACTAAGGGCTTTTCGTAATTCTGATTTCTCACCCCTGTATAGGGAGCATTTTGAGCTGGTTTCAGATATCTCCACCAGAGACAGGGATGGGGTGCAGAAGACCTTCTCCGGCTTGATGAAGGTGATTTATCCGGATCAGAAAGCTTCAATAGAGGAGATTAAGGAATTGCTCGAGTACGCAATGGAGAACCGGAAACGTGTGAAAGACCAGTTGATGCGTATAGACAAGACCTACGAACCTGTTCGCTTTGCTTATACTGATCATGACGGAATCCTGCATTTTGTCAAGACCGCTGAGGAGATACAATACCCCCGTTACTACCATGCGAATGATTCTGCTCCAGATGACGAAAATGAGCCCACAGAGGCGTCTGAACCAGAATCTGGTGAAAGTACTCAATCCCAACAGAAAGATGCGCCAGAAGCGCCCATATTGAAGCAGGGGAATATCTCTATCCAGGATAACCAGACCGGGATCTCCTATCATAGACTTTTTGCTAAGTATCTGAAGGGCTCGAAACGAATTGAGATCAAGGATCCCTTTATCAGTGCTTTTTTTCAAGCTCGCAATTTGATGGAATTCATGGAAGTGGTGGCAGCTATAAAAACCGATGCCGATGAGGTGCAGGTTCATTTGATCACCAAACACAGTGAATATCAGGACTCCAATCAAGAGGAGTATTTCCGGCAGATAGAAAGCTCCTGTAGCAAGGTTGGAATCACTTTCACCTATGAGATCGACGATACTATCCATGACCGCTACATCCAAAGCGATAATGGATGGAAGATCATTCCTGGCAGAGGACTGGACATTTTCCAACCCTTTGACCATAAAGACGCCTTTGCCCTGGAGAACCGGAATCAAAGATACAGAAAATGCCGGGCGTTTGAAGTGACGTATGTGAGGTTGGATGTGTCCGTATGTTCGAATCTTAATCCAAAATCGAAACCATGATCAAGTCTATTGCAGAATACTGTCTTTATGGACTTCATGAAGGTAATTAATGATTATTACTCAGAATCGAAATACTGAGCACGATTCCAGCTTTCGCAAAGGCGAGATCAAAGAAGGGACCGTGGTCAGCATCAACGACAAGGATGTGGTCGTGGACATCGGATTCAAGTCCGACGGCGTCATCCCGCTCTCCGAATTCGCGTATTCCAGCATGCCGGAACTCAATTCCAAGATCCTGGTCTTCATCAATGAACTCGACAACGGCGAAGGCCGGCTCTCGCTTTCCAAGCGGAAAGCCGACTTCATCAAGAACATCGAGCTCATCAAACAGGCCAACGTTGACGGCACCGTGCTTCCGGGCACGATCCGGCGCCGCGTCAAAGGCGGCATGATAGTTAACGTGCTGGGCATCGAGGCGTTTTTACCTGGCTCCCAGATTTCTCTAAAACCGATCCCCAACCTCGACCAGTTCATCGGCAAGGAATTGCATTTCAAGGTGATGAACATCGACGAGGAACACCGCAATATCATCCTCTCACGTAGGATGGTGCTAGAGGATGAAAGGTCAGGTATTGACTTGATACAATCATCTAGTGGCCAAATTCTCACCAGCTATTCAACTTATGACATCTCATCGATCAACCATCAAAACAATCTGATCTATTACGACAGAGAATACAAAAGGGATCAACTGGAACGGACTTTAACGGGATACAAAAAGAAGTTCGGTAAAACACTTTTCCCAACTTTAGCAGAAGAGAACATCCTTGATTACTATTTTGAGCTTGTATCTCCCGAGCATCTGAGTCAGACTTTTTATATTAGCAATGTGAATCTCAACCGAGAAAAAAGCATCCCCTACATTTTTTTACGGCCGAAAATTGATGGACCGAGATTAGAATCCGCCTTTCCACACGGACTATGTGTTGCTTTTAAAGGCACTTTATACCAAGAAAGAACAGGTGACTATAGTATGACCGTGTATGACTTCGTGGTGGTATCACAGGCGGATAGGAAAGATTTTGAACTTGAAGCGGATGTCGAGCTTGTTCAAAAGAAGGTTCCACAATTTCGAAAGAACAACATGTTATCGCCAGAGTTCGTTGAGATATTGCAAAGAAAACCGATATCGCTCACAACAATGGATAATCTTAACCGTTGGTTGTCGTATTTGGATTGGCGAGAAGAAATGGTTAGGGTTTCAGCAAAGGGTATCCGATACATCGATCAAACGGTCGATGAAAAAGGTGTCTCATTTAAGGTTGTATGCCAGGACAAAGATGCTTTCATAAAGTTGATCCCTAGTTTGCGATTCGATGACATCTATGCCTACGAACCCGAGTACTCATCTGATGAATGGGATTTTGTTATTAATCTTGATAAATCTGAGGGCAGTAATCAAAGATATCGACCCCGTCCTTTTACTCTAGGCTCGTATGTTGAACATAGTGAAATCAAATTGGATGACTTAGACCTACATGTAGTTGATTTACCTAAGAAATGGGCTGTACCGGTAGCCTTCAGAGTATCATTCGATTTCAATGAAGACGATCAGGATATTATTAACAACATATCCAATAACCCCCATGCAGACTTGAAATCATTCTATGCTGATGTAAAAAGCAGAATTCACAGCAATGGATTCCTTGCTCCCTCAGCGATTGGTGATGTTGCGCTAATAGATAGGTTAAAGAGAAATCTGAACCTCTTTACCATGCAGGGAGGCTACTCTCCCAATCTATCTACCTACCTGTTTGATATAAGCAAAGCCCAGCTGCCAAAGAGAGCATTAACGATTGATCATTGGAAAGATACCAATCTAAACGATGAACAAAAAAGAGCGGTTCAAGTTATGTGCTCAGCACCAGACATTGCCTTGATCCAGGGTCCTCCAGGTACCGGTAAAACCACAGTAATTGCTGAAGCTATATACCAGTTGATTAAAAGAGGGGAAAAAGTATTGCTATCGTCCCAAAGCAATACCGCAGTAGACAACGCCTTGGAGAAGCTGGCACAAATACCAGGCATTAGAGCGGTTAGATTTGGTAAAGAAGAACGGCTAGATAAAGATCTTGATTACATTGCATCAAATGTATTGAATTTCTTCTACCGAATACTAAGTAAACCCAGCCAGGAAAGATTAACAGCATGGAAGTCCGAAGATAAACGACTTAAGTCTCTTGAAGACTGGCTTAGTGATGCATATAGAATATTACCAGAGTATCGAAACGAGAGTGAACAGAACAATCATTTGAAATCAAGGTTACATAAAGCGAAGGAAACAAAAGATAAACTTGATAAACTTAAGATAGAATTTGAGCAAGTAGAAGAAACTAAATCTGCTATTTCCAAATGGATAGATTACACAAGCGGAAGCCTTGATTTTACAGATATAGATCACTTCCCCGATGAGATTATAGATGATTTTCAAAACCAAGTTATTGCTCCCGTACGAAGTATTCTTGCCCAAAGCGGCATAGATCCTTTTCTTGGGTGGACTGGAAGATCATATTCCAGTCCAGATGAGCTGTTGCTTGTTGCTAATGTCGGTATGGATCGGATTCATAATCTTGAAGATTTCAAGATTCTGCTAAACTCTGAGTACAATAGAATTAGCTCTATACCAGATAGGGAATCGATCACTGATTCGACAGCATCGGCAAAAATCGCATATTTGGAAAACAAGCTAGATGAATTGGAAAATCAGATGGATGATCTTGATGAAAATGAATCCAAGTATTCAGAACTGGACAGAGAAAGAAGATCCGTTAGAAAGGAAATAAAACAGCTTAGGGAATCAGGCTCGGGATCAGATATGTCGAGGTTCAGGGACTTCTTTAATACAACAATTGATAAAGGCCAACGCAGCATTGATGTACTGGATTTAATGTACAAATCGAAGTCGACAATAATGACTGTTCTCACAGGCTCTCCGAGAAAAGCTGGACTGGCTCTACTCAAGAAAGCAGTAGAGAGTATCGATGAGATACTTGTTGAGTATCCAAAACTGATTAGAAAACATCAAACCGAATGCCGACAAATCGTGGAACGGATATCAGTTGATTTTAACCATGAAGCCCTAATTGCTAGCCGGGGAGAATGCGTCAAACTGGAGAAACTTCTTGAGGAATCTGTAAGCAGATTAAGAGATATTGAAAACTCAATGCATAAAGAGATCATATCATATCAGGACAGTTTTAATACCAGCATAACACTTACTCAACCTATCCCAGAAGAGCTAGAGTCTTTGGTTGATCAAGCATCTGGTATAGCAAATGAACTTAGGTCAAAGCTTAGTGCTCAGTCTGAGTTCAGAAAGCTAGCGTCACCCATCATGGATAAATGGTTGAAAGTACTCAGTAAGCCCAATGAACAAGATGTAGGCACGATTCAGCCTCTCTATCTTAAAAACTGCCAAGTGGTGGGAATGACTTGCACAGAGAATCCTAAAATACTAACCGACAATGAGTATCATTACTTTGATACTGTAATCATTGACGAAGTTAGTAAAGCAACCCCTCCAGAATTGATTATGCCTTTAATGCTGGGCAGACGTGCTGTTTTAGTGGGTGACCATCGACAACTGCCACCCTTATTCCGCGAAAAAGAATTAGCTTGGGAAGAGGTTTTCCAGATGCAAAATGAGGATCTCAGCGAAGCACAAGACGCTGCAAACGGTGGTTCAAATCAAGAGACTGTGCTGACCCAGGAAAACTATGATAAATACAAAACGATGGTAACTGCATCTCTTTTCAAGCAATATTTTGAGTTAGCAGACCCTCAAATAAAGAGTTCGCTCTTTACTCAGTACCGGATGCACCCTCATATTATGGATACGATCAATCATTTCTATGAGAATCGATTGGTCTGTGGTATTGACAACCCAGACCAAGCGAGAAACCATGGGCTGTTAGTTAATAATAGCCAATGTGAGTATCTCGCTCCCAATAAGCATGTTGTATGGATAGACTCAAGCCAAGATCCGTGTGGAAGGAAATATTACGAAACCAAAATGCAACAAAAAGGCTGTTACAATGAACTGGAAGCTCGGATTCTAATCTCAGTCCTGATCGATATCAACAAAAGACTTAAAGAACTCAACCAGACTAAATCGGTCGGCATCATATCATTCTATGCCATGCAGATAAGACAGCTCAACATTCTTCTCAAGCAGCATATATCGAAGCATGGAAAGCTTTCCAACGTCAGATGGCGGATTAGCACCGTCGATAAGTTCCAAGGTAGAGAACAGGATATAATCCTTGTAAGCTTAGTTAGAAACAGGCAGACTGTAAGAAAATCGGCAAAAGCCTTTGTGGCTCAGTTTGAAAGAGTGAATGTCGCTATGTCCAGAGCGAGGGAGCTATTGATTGTAACTGGAGCTAAAGACATGCTTGCAGATTACCCGGTATTGATACCCAACATGGATAGAGAAGGATACACCCAATCTTATACCTACAAAAACATTATGGAACAAGTGAACCTACGTGGGTCTTTCTATCCAAGTAGTTTCATCATTTCACCGGAAGAATGGAAGTCAATGGCTAACAATAAGGACGGTAGAAACCGCTATGATAATCGCAAAAGTTAACATAAGCATGCCACTGATCAAGCACTCTTGTAGTGTAACATATTCATCTCCAAAGACAGCCAATGCTTTTGAGATAATCATCCTGGAGATGTTTACTAAGCTTAGTGGCTATACTGAATACGCAGAAATGACCCTGCCAGAATTGTTTCAATCAATTCTTGGAGTAACGGATGTTAATCTTTTTATTGAAGACTCAGTTTCTAGGTTGATATCTGGTGATTTTTTACGTTGCCCTGAGGGTATTCAAGATCCGTTAGTTATAAAGCTTTCTCAATTTGAAAAAACAGAGCGTTGTGCATTAATAGTTAGCACAGGGAAAATCCCCGGAGTAGCCACGAAAGTCAATATTGACAGTCTCTTTGATCCCATTAGACATCAACTGGTGAAGAAGAGCAAGTATGTAACCTATAAAGCGGAACCAACTGAGCCGTATATTGAGGCTAAGTTGTTTGAGCAAACGGAATTGAGTGAAGTTATCAAAAATTCATTACGCGATCGCAAGCTGGATTGGTATAAAAAGGACACCCAGATTGAGAACATTGATGAAATAGGAAGAGATTCTCAATACCAAGATAGCCAAGTAGATGTTGTTTGGGCTGATTCACGCATTAAGTTTAAATCAAATGACGATAAAGTAACTGGCTATCTGAACAGTATTACAACAAATGCAGCTAAGAATATCTTGGCTCATGCATTCGACTCGTATGATGAAAGCGCTTCCAACAGTGAATTAAGTGGCTTTTTGCAAAAATCCAATCTCCCCAGTCCGGCAACCATCGAATCCGTAGAATCTGCAAAAGATTTTATTGCAAAAACTAAGAAAACACGAGTGCTGGTAACATCCGAATCTAATCCCGTCTCTTCAATCATTCCAGTACAATGTATGAAAATACTTCTTGCTGAAGACATAGTTCAAGAAGGAAGCATCATCACGGAATCAGGGAACCTCAAGATAACCAACCTTGATGATTGTCTACAAGTTTTTGTTTGTCCTAGGGCTGGATACTTGGGTGAGATAGGACTCAGATCGTACTTAGATTCTAAGTGCGTCATGATTGCAATATTTCCTGTTGAGATTGGGTCTGGAACAATCGATTTGCCTTTAGCTTTGACAGTTTCACCACAAAATGATGATATACAAGAGAAAGTCCATCATTTAGTAGCTCCCCACTTATTGAATGAACTCAAATCAGGCGACTTCAAGACTGGATTATACCTGCTTTTTATAGATACAACAAATGCGGTTAAAGAGGCCATCGAACGAATTCGATCCCACCCATCCCCGGATGAACTAATAATCATGTTTATAGATATGGCAAGAAGCCATGAGTATGAAGAAGAAAGTAATAACTCTGCGAGGAAATACATTGAATCTCAGATCAGGTCATGCTCGTACGGTGACCGTATTGAGTATCTCTGTATTATCTCAAAACTGTCTAATGAAAAGCCGGAAAAGCTGGTTTTGTCTTCTCGGTATTTAAAGGATACTCAGCCTAAGAACTTAGACCAATTTTGTGATTTATCCGAGGTTCTCGTGAGGTATTCCATTCCTATCACCAATGATCTTCTCTCCTGGGCTTTGATAGATAGATACCTGAATAGGGAATCAGACCCATCTGATAAAACCTCCCACAATATGTTGCGAGATTTTGATATTGTAAGAAAAGCGGATTTGCTTTATGAGTATCAGTCAAAAATAGATAAATTGAAGATCGATAAGAGCTTTACAAACGAAGTGAAGGTTATAGTTAAGGAACTAGAAAATTCTTTCGGACCTCAGATCAGGACTACATACAAGGAGTTACTATCAAGAATAACTGCTAATAGTACTTCTCAAAAGGCAAAGGAGGATAAATGAGCCGATCTGTCAGAATCAACTATGAACTGGAAGCAAAAAGGAAAAGAGAGATTTATCTAAACCATTTGAAGGATAGGATAAGAAACAATTTATCCAGATGTGAAGAGCATCTGCATCAGATAATTCAATCAGGACTATCTGAATTGGTCAAAGAAGAATACGATACGCTGGTTCTTAATGCCGCCAATATCCGCGAGAATTATTCAATTGATCCTGAGAGGTTCACAGAAACGTCGAGCAACCTTGTTTCCTCAGCTATGACCCTTCATACTAAGGCTATAAATGTCAGAAAAATGTTAGATCAAAAACAGTCCGAATATACAGAATTCTTGTATGCGTTATTCAAGAAGTTTCCCAATCCCGTGGTCCGGGATTTTGCCTACGATGAATGTAAACAACTTGTTTCCACCTGGAAAGATGTAAAACTGAACTTGGAAAACAAAGACACAATCACCTCCAGGGTGCTGGGTCAGTTTGATTCCATCATTCAGAGAGCCGAGCTTAAAGCTCAGAAATGGATAGAAGAAAGGGAGTCTGAAGCAGAGTTAAGCACCATTGCCACATTGGCAGAACAACAGATAGCAGTTGTTGAAAACTCGACAATGAATACTGACCAACATGGTGCTGATGAGATAAGCAAGCTGAAGAACATCATTAAGCAAACACATCCAGATGGCAATCAAAACAAAGATCAGTTATTGAATGAATTGCATGGTATCATGGCGACCCAGGAGCAGGCAAGATTAGATGAAACATATCGCAGGGAATCAATTAAGGCCATAGCTGGAACTCTGAGTAACCTTGGGTTCATTGTCAGCAAGCCCAGATTGATCAATGAAGGTGAGAAAGATATAGTCTTGATTAAGGCTCAGCGTCCAGCTGGGCAGGAATGTACTTTTAAGGTAACAAAAGACGGTTCAATGGAGTATTCGTTCGAGAAATATGAGGGAGCAACCTGCAAGAAGGACATTGACTCCTTTCTTCCAAAGCTTGAACAAGTGTATGGCATCAAACTCTCTAATGAAAGGGTTATCTGGGAAAATCCCGATAAGATTTCAAAAGATGCCAGACAAACTCCTGCTGGTGGATCATACAAAGGAGGTCAAAAATGACAGATTGGCAGAATAGTTTCCTAACACAGGTGTTAATCAGGAGAGTGATTATCCTACACGGTAATGTGGAGGATTTGTTCTTAGATAGTTCTCAATGCACCTCGATAATCGATCAGATAGTCAAAATGCTCAAGGGGATTGGTTATGAAACTGGATATATCTGGGACAGAGTGAGTGGAGCGAGACAGCTGTTTCCAGGATCTCACTCTTATAATGATGATCGAGAGGCATTGATTAATAACGATGCTGAATCTCATGGTTCCGAATATGACATGGGTGATGCCTCTTCCTCTGGTCAAAACTCTCAAACTTCAAACCAAATTCTTGATGCTGCCCCTGAGCAGTTCCTCAGCTTTGTCTATAGATCATTTCTCAATAGTACTCCCGACAAGCCCAAAGTATATGTGCTTGATTGGACACATGGTCTTTGGGGTAATGCAAATGCATTATCTGAAGCTGAAAGACAGTGGCTGATGGTGTTAGGAAAAACCCTAAGAGAAAGTAGATATCCTCTTGAGAAGGAGAGATTTAAGAAGAACAGCGACTTAATCATTATGATATCTGATAAATTAGGCGCAATTCCACCGAAATTCTACCAATCTTCTTCTGCGATTATGGACGTCAATATTCAGCTTCCATCAAGAAAGGATCGTGAAGAGTTTATCAAGAAAACACATTTATCTTGGAATCTGAGAGAGAAGCCGACACCTGGAACATCAGTGTTTGAGGAACTCGTTGACTATACAGAAGGGCTAACCCAAAGAGATATTTACCAGATGATGGTGTTATCAAATAGAAAGGCTAGTAAGAAAGGGATCGATACATCTGATCCTAAGCCAGACAGCTCTGACCAATCTTATACAATCAAGGGTTTGATATCCTTATATAAATATGGTGAGTACAAGAGCCCCTTTGAAGAATTAAACAAAGATAGACTGGATGATTTCTTTACAGAAGTAGAGCAATACGTGAAGGGACAAGATCACGCAATTAGAAAGGTTAACAAGGTGATCAAAAGAGCATTTACCGGTCTGTCAGGACTGCAGCACTCATATAAGCAGCAGACACCAAAAGGTATTTTGTTCTTTGTCGGCCCAACTGGCGTTGGCAAAACTGAACTAGCTAAAGCTATCGCCAGATTCCTATTTGGTGATGAGGATGCGTGTATCAGATTTGATATGAGTGAATTCAATCATGATCATAGTGACCAAAGACTTGTTGGAGCTCCTCCTGGATACGTGGGCTATGAGGAAGGTGGTCAGCTAACCAATGCAGTCAAATCAAGACCATTCTCCGTCCTCTTGTTCGACGAAATCGAGAAAGCACATCCGAGGATATTGGACAAATTTCTCCAGATATTGGAAGATGGAAGGCTGACTGATGGCAAGGGTGAAACAGTTTCATTTTCGGAAACGATCGTGGTCTTCACATCGAATATTGGCGCAGCAGAGGTCATGCCCTCAGATGAAACAAAAGTCGTTTTTGATGAGTTTGTGGATAAAGTGCGAGAGCATTTTCACACCAAGTTGATGCGCCCAGAATTACTCAACAGGATCGGAGATAACATTGTCCCCTTCAACTTCATCAAAGATCCAAAGATCCTCGAAAAAATCATTATGTCTAAGTTTAAACCCATCAAAGACAGGTTAAAAGAAAAGTATCGCATTGAAGACATCAGCTTCGATGATATTGATAAAGCGATGACGATATTAACCGCAGACTTTGACCAACGCACAGGTGGCAGAGGCATACTGAACAAAATGATATCCCATATTATTGACCCCTTGGCTGAAGAGCTGTTTGATAGAGAGTTAAACGAGCTGATCGGCTCCAAGATAAAGATCATTGTGCACGAAAATGGGAAAAAATTCAAGTTCACCTTTGATAGACCCTGATTCCTTGTTTATCAATCTAAACAGACTGATGGAATGTACTGAGGCGGAAGGACCTGGTAAAAGGTTTTGTCTATGGGTTCAAGGCTGTCTTAGGCATTGCCCAGGATGTTGCAATCAAGAGATGAAGGAGCTTGTTCCACATAAAATCATAAGTCTCTATGAGTTATGTTCATCGATACTTCGATCAAGACAAGTTTACTCGATTGAAGGCATAACGTTTTTAGGCGGTGAACCAATGCTGCAGGCAAAAAGCCTTTGGAAGGTCGCAAAGCTATGTCAACAAAATGACCTTAGTGTTATTGTCTTCACTGGATATACATATAACGACCTTCTTGTGAACGACCAAGGCATCGAAAATGTAAGTGATCTTCTGAAATACACGGATGTGCTTATCGATGGGTCATATATAGAATCTCTACGCGACAACGTTAGGAATTGGGTTGGCTCAACTAATCAAGTATTTCATTATTTGACCAACAGGTACGATACATCTATAGAAATGGACGAGCGATATCGGAATGTTATTGAACTAGAGTTCAACCAAAATGGAGTCCTTGTCTCAGGGTGTCCTAAGTCAATTATCTAGCTGCGATGGGAAAGCACCCAAAAGAGTTTGAAGAGCTTGCAGAAATCCTGTCATAATTTGAAGATTTCGGTGATCTGATTTGCAGAAAGCCTGTCAAAAACCACCTAAAATGGTATTGGTAAGGATGAGTAAGGATGAGCAACGATGCGACAGTTTGCAGTTTTCGCTGCACAATTTGCAGATTT
>CAYSGM010000084.1:0-13184 GCA_964430595.1 uncultured Candidatus Cloacimonas sp. | reverse complement strand
TCGCGTGTGTAGCTTTCATGCTTGACTCCTTTATGTATTCTTGATATCTGGTCAATAATATGATATTTGATTTTGGTGTCAAGACAAAAAGGATAAATTAGAATGACTTATGCTTTCTTAAATCCGTGGATTGCAGAAATGCAGGATTTTACCGGCTCAATTGAAGCATGCTGCCAGTTGGAAGAACGGCTGATACTGATCCTGAAAGGGGGAAAAAAGATGTGTTTTGTGCTTAATCCGGGAGATTCTTTCTTATATGTAACAGATGAAAACCTGTTTCTGGATGCGGCAAAGCCGGTGATGCAGAACCTTAAGAATGCACTGATAACAGGACTTAGCCTTAGCGAAACAGACCGCATTATCTACGTAGGTATTATGCACAGGGATATATATCAGCAATCTATCCCCTATACGCTGGTGGCGGAACTGATGCCACCTCAGGCGAATGCCATCCTGTGCCGTAAACAAGATGATAAGCTGTTGATCATTGATGCAGTGCGTAAATACACTTATGCAGAGAATCCACAAAGGCAGGTGTTGCCGGGCTTAATGTATTTAGCACCGAAAACGGCATTTGTTCCTGATATAAAGACTGTTGATGTCCCCTATCCGGATGGAAGCCCGGACTGTAACACTTACTTCAGGAAGCGGTTTGAGGAAGTGATTCAGAACCGTTGTTCGGATCAGAAAAGACTGTCTCAGGCTACGCAACTAAAGCGCGAGATAAAGAAGCTGCAAAAGAAGCTGAAACTGCAAGAACTAGACTTGGTTGAGGCAGCAAAAGCAGATTACTGGCGGGATTGTGCCGAAGCGCTGAAACCAAACCTGAAGGCGATAGTTACAGGGCAGGCAAGCTTCACCACGGTTAATTATTACGATGCGGATTTACATGATATTACCGTTCCGCTGTTGGCGGATAAGAATGCGCACGATAACCTGCAACACTATCTGAAAAAGTATCACAAGGCGAAGAAAGGCTTTGTGATTATTGGCGAGAATATCGCAAAAACACGGCTGGAAATTGAACGCACGGAAGAGTTGTTAACGCGTACTGAAGCCGGCGAAGAACTGGATTTGAACATCAAGACAGGCTCCAGTGCAACACAGATTATCCAAAAAGCAAGTGTTCTGGATAAATTGCTAAGCTTGAAGGTTAGTGAAGATTTTCAGATTGTGGTGGGCAGGAAGGCGAAGGAGAATGATTTTGTAACCACGCAATTGGGACGTCCGCACGATTGGTGGTTTCATAGCAGAATTTATCATGGCGCGCATGTGCTGCTGAGATGCCTTAAGAAGAAAGAGCCAACCCCGGAACTTATCCGCCTCTGTTGTAATCTGGCTGCTTGGTATAGTCAGGCAAAGCATTCTGCCAACGTGCCTGTGGATTATACCCAGATACGCTTTGTGCGTAAGCCTCGCAAGGCTGCACCGGGCTACGTTACCTATTCTAACCATCACAGTATATATGCCACTCCGATGGATATACGCGAAGTGCGGGAACTGCTGAAGCTGTGAAAAAGCTGAAAGTTCGGGGCATCCTGGTAAAACAAAGCGAGTATAGCGATAGCAGCATGATATTACGCTTCTTAAGCCGTGAGCATGGGATTATTGGGATAATTGCCAAGGGTATCCGTAAGCAAACAGAGAAGTATCAGTTAACCAACCTCTGCGAATATGATCTGGGCTTGTATGAACCTAAAGAAGCAGGGCTGTGGCTGTTGTATGGGCAGGACTTGGTGAAGGACTACTCACGCTTCCCCACCTCTGCAACATGGGCAGCAGCAGAATGTGGACTGGAAATGATAAGCCAGATGATTGTCCCGGCAGATGAGCATATGCAACTATACAAGCTTACTTTAAGTTATCTGGATTACTTGCAGGGAGTATCCACAAATGCCGTGTTGATCTTTTGGAGGCTGTTCTTAAGGCTACTAAGGTTTAGCGGGGTGGGCTCGCCCTTGGACGAGTGCTGTTGTTGCCAACAACCTCTATCCAGCTATGATGTGATCGACCAGCAGCATTGGGGTTTTGTTTGTAAGCAGTGCTTGCAGGATATGGTAAACATGGAGCAGCTGCTCTACCTATCACCCCTCAGCTCCGAGATACTACGTTTGATGCCGGAAATCGGTAAGCATATAAACGATGTTAAACCCGGAAAGCAGCAGCTAGGCGAGATAAACAATCTGCTGGAGAAATACTGGGATAAGCACCATAAACAAACGCTCAAACTAAAAAGTCTGAGCGTGTTAAGCCAGTTTTACTATTAAACTTTAGAAGGGTTCGAACTGATTTATCTGCCAGTAGTATTGCTCCGCTTCCTTTTGCACCAATAACAAATCATCATAGTGCTTGCTTTCCCAACGGATCATAAGTTCATAGAAAGCCTTCAAGGTAAGGTTTTCTGCTTCATTCATGCTTGTGCGGTAATGCTCGATAGCATCTTTCTCCAATAGCAGAGCGGTAGAGATGGCAGAATATAGGATCTGATCTTCTCCTATCCTGCGCAGGAAGCTCTCTGATATCATGGGGTGCCCGCTTGCAGGTAAGTTAATTCTGTCACTCAAGTCGCTTGGTTGAAGGTCGTTTGATATCTCCTGGTAGTATTGAAGCAGATAATTGTAATGCAGCCTTTCCTCTTCCCGGCGGGAGAAGAAGAATTCTTTTACTTCAGCATCGGGAGCATGGTTTGCAGCATTTGTGTATAGGGTTACACTGTCCATTTCGCCTTGCATTGCTTTTTTTAGGGAGTTCACTAACTGTTCTTTCAGTGCCATATTATCCTCGCATTGTTCCTTTAATTCTTTTCATATAGTATAATGCACCAATCACAGTTTGGCAAACCTGCAGGTTTATTATGTTATCTGCTTTGCTCTTAATGCTAAGTTAAAAAGGGAATTGACAAAATATACCTGCTGCAATATAATGGCAATATAAGAATAGAACTGGAGTAAATGTGATTAAGCCTGTTAAGATGATAGCCTTGTTAATACTATTACTGACTGTGGTACAGCCTTTGTTCGGCAATGCTGTTGCTGATAAAACGGTTGCCTGGCTGGCAGCAAAGGGCTTGAGTCCCGAATGGATTGTTACCATTATCTCCATGCTTCCTATCATCGAGCTTCGGGGTAGCATCCCGATCGCGATCATGCTCTTCAATATGTCCTGGCAGAAAGCATTAGTTCTTTCAGTAGCAGGAAACATGATTCCCATCCCCTTTATTCTGCTGTTTATGGACTGGTTCTTTGCGCAGGTAAACAAAAGCAGGCAAGGCGCAAGGTTCACCCAATGGCTGTTTGCCCGTACCCGTAGAAAGGGCAAATCTATAGAAAAGTATGAGGCTATCGGCTTAGCCTTATTTGTAGGTATCCCTTTGCCCGGAACCGGAGCTTGGACAGGTGCTTTCGCAGCGAATATCTTTGGGCTGAAGTTCTGGCGATCCTTGTTATTCATCTTTATTGGTGTGCTGCTGGCAGCAGCGATAGTATTATCATTATCTTTAATGGGGAATATGGCGATCCAATGATTGAGAAACAAAAAAAGCAAGAACGTGAGTACACGATCTTTTGGTTGGTAGGAGAAAGCTCCGGCGACCTGCATGCCGAGTTAGTGATGAAAAGCCTGAACAAAGCTATCCCAAACCTCACCCACATAGGCATTGGCGGACCCAAGATGCAGAAGCAGGGATTGATTCCTATCTTCCCCTTCCAGCGTTTTGCGGTTATGGGATTTGTGGAAGTGCTTTCCCATATCTGGTTCTTCATGGGGGTGCAAAACCGCATTCGTAAGCTCTTTGCCAAAAGCAAGCCAGATCTGGCTATCCTGGTGGATTATCCCGGCTTAAACCTGCGTATTGCCAAGATGGCAGATGAATACAGAGTTGCGGTGTTGTATTTTATTTGTCCGCAGTTC
Source organism: uncultured Candidatus Cloacimonas sp. (assembly GCA_964430595.1). GTDB lineage: Bacteria > Cloacimonadota > Cloacimonadia > Cloacimonadales > Cloacimonadaceae > Cloacimonas. The sequence goes on along the minus strand of CAYSGM010000084.1, from coordinate 9,275 downwards.
TGGGCATGGAAGCACGAACGTGTTTACAAGCTCAAGGAATCCACCAATCATGTAGCCTGCATCCTGCCCTTTGAAAAGGAAATGCTGGATATCCATAACATCACTTGCAGTTACGTTGGGCATCCCATTGCCGAAGAAGTGAGTTTTGAGCTTGATAGGGATGCCTTTGCCAAATTCTACAAGCTTGATCCAGCCAAGAGATGGATTGGCTTCTTCCCTGGCAGCAGGAACACGGAGATCCAAACCATGATGCCTATCTTCCTAAAGGCTGCCGAGAAGTGGGATAGGAGTAAATACGAAATCTTGTTTTCCAAATCCCGCGGGGTGAATCATAACGTATATATGGACTCTCTGGGCAACACAGACCGAAAAAGCATTAAGCTAATCGACGGCTACAGCTATGAGATGATGAAATACTGCGATGCCCTTGTCTGCACCTCCGGAACAGTTACGCTGGAAGCTGCTTTCATTGGCACTCCGATGGTTATTTGCTACAAAGCATCTGCCATCTCATACAGTATCGGCAAACGCTTCGTGCGCATCAGGCGCATCGGTTTGCCAAATATTATCCTGAATCAGAACCTCTGCCCGGAGCTTGTCCAGGATGATCTTAGCCCGGAAGCTGTGTTTAACAACGTAGAACAAATCCTGAATGATGCTGTGTATAACAGCTATATCCGCACAGAACTCCAAAAACTGATAGCTTTGCTAAGCGACAAGAAACCTTCTGAGGAAATCCCTCCTATTGTGAAAGAACTGCTTCGCACCTATGCATAAAGCCCTCTTCTATCTGGAACGTAAGCTCGCTGCAAAGATATTGTTACTGCTTCGTAGAAGCATCCATTTTAACGTGATTAACCAGGAAGCATCAGATGACATCCGCTGTATCTATATGTTCTGGCATCGCAATCTTCTCCCCTTAACCATGCAAAGAGTGTTTTCCCAAGCAGGAGTGCTGGTTTCTTCATCCACAGATGGAGAGCTGATTGCCGGTCCACTCAAAGAACTTGGTTACGTTCCCATCCGAGGTTCTAGCACTCGCGAAGGTTCTAGGGCAATGCTGGAAATGATCCGTGCGGCAAAGACAATCTCGCTTGCCATAACTCCTGACGGACCCAAGGGTCCCATCGGAACCATCCATCCCGGAATCTTCCAGATTGCTATCCTGGCAAAGATTCCCATCGTGGCAATCGCCTCTGATACGGATAGAGAGTGGGTGTTCAATTCCTGGGATAGGTTTCGGTTTCCGAAGCCATTTGCGCGCGTTACCGCAGTATATTCCGATCCCATTTATGTTGATAGCAAAGATTCCATCCCCGCGGTGGAAACCGCCTTGCGCAGTTTTTTTACAACCCAGGAAGCAAAATTTAAGGTGAACCATGAAAAGAGTTAAAGACCGCAGTCCCGAAGCATTTGAACGTAACGCCATTGTTTTCATTTCCCTGTTTTGTGCGGGAATCCTGATCTTTTTGGGAATAAAAGGTCCCCTGTTTGAGGGTGACATAGTATACAAAACTCATCCTTCCGTAAACAACCAGCTAATTGCTCAGGATGCTGTGAACACCTTCGTGATCGCACCAATAATGATTATAGGAGCCTTAGCCCTCTCCGCTCGTAAACGATATGCCAAATATCTGTTGGTACTCACCCCGCTGTTTTTGTTTTACTACGCGATCAGTTACGCCATCGGCTGGGAATGGATGGCTCCTGATTACAGCGGTAACAGCGAGCACTATTTCTTTTACTTCCTGGCAGTGCTTATTTCTGCTTTGCTAATCATGCTCTACAGCCTTTCAGCTTTCCCGCCCAGGCAAAAACCGCGCTTCTCAAAGAAACCGTTGATTATCTACTCTATCTGCTTCACCGTGTTCATGAGTTTGTTTGGGATGATGTGGATGAAGGAGATCTTTGAAGTCTTCGCCACAGGCACGGCAAGAGGTTATGATCTTTCCCCCGCTGCATTTTGGCTTGTAAGGTTCTTTGATCTTGGCTTTTCCATCCCGCTGGGTTTTATCAGTTTATACCTGCTCTGGGTGCGCCCAGGCAGCAGTTTTCCGCTACAGATGCTTATCTATGGCTTCTTTCTTAGCATGAGCGTAGTTGTCAGTGCTATGGCTGCGGTGATGTTTATGAACCAGGATCCCTCATTCGAGCTCTCCAGTTCGCTGGTGTTCCTGGTGCTGCTGATCATCGTATTCGCAGGATATTACTACATCCTAAAAGGCTATTCCAAGCGTAAGGCGTTATAGGATATCCGTTTTTCTTCAGTACTAAGCACATTCAATACAACTAAAAACTCTGTTCTTGCTTCCTTGCTTCAATTACTTATGCATTACGCATGAACTACGGATGCGATGCGTAGTTCATGCGTAATGCATAAGCAGTTCCTTCCAGCGATATCCCCTAATTGCACTATTAGCGTGATAAACAGCAGCAATCTGCCACGAGGATGATATGGCACACCAAATCACTATCTGATTATCGGATTGCGAATTGCTTAATCACTTTCATCAGATAAGCAGCTATTTGTTGATTTGAATACACATGGTGACATATCAATCTTGTTAGTAGCAAGCCTTTTTTTATTGACAAGGAAACCGCATATTTAAAAGTGAACACTTAGTGCGCCGAAGTGGTGAAATTGGTAGACGCAGTGGACTCAAAATCCACCGGGCTTTGCGCTCGTGCCGGTTCGATTCCGGCCTTCGGCACCAAAGAAAAAGGAGCTTACGGATTATTTTGCTATCCTCGGCAATGTCTGTGCAAAGCTGTGATATAGGCATAATTTGGTTGGTTTTTACCTATAGCCAACTAGGTTATTTGAAGCGGTCAATCCATCAGGCTATATTTCTTGAACCTGAAATATGATCCATACCCAATGGAGGTATTAATGCTCAAACACCATATAATTGTAATAAGCCTGCTGATTATGCTTGGCTTACCCTTTGCTTTAGCGGGAATCTCTCAGGGTTCCTTGCTGTTTCTAACCTTTGAACCCGGTGGACGTGCCAATGGCATGGGTCGCGCCTATTCTGCTGTTGCAGACGATGCATACGCCATGTGGTGGAATCCCGGTGCAACTGCCTTTAACCGTAAAACTCAATTAGCCGGAAACCATATCCCCTGGTTACAAGGTTCCGGTCTGGACGATATGTTCTATGAGTTTCTGGGTTGGAATCAATACTTCCACGGTATTGGAAACTTGAATGCTCATATAATCTGGCTTGATGCCGGTACCCAGCCTCACACTGGTGCCAATCAGGAGAACTATGGTGATTTCCATAGCTTTGATGTAGCCGGTGCGGCGGGATATAGTTATGAGCTGGTACCAGAGAAAATTGGCTTAGGTGGAAACTTCAAGCTGATCTACTCATACCTAGCTCCCGGAACCGGCGCAACAGAGAAAGAAGGAAGTGCTTTCAGCTTTGCCTTCGATCTGGGTGCCAAGTTTCAGGACATCGGAGTAAAGAATCTTGATGGCTCAATAGTATTGCAGAATGTGGGTCCCGATGTTACATTCGTTGATCAAGACCAAGCAGATCCTGCCCCTCTTACTTTCAGATTGGGTGCAGCTTATACATTGTTCGACAACCCGATGAACAGGATGATCGTCTCCGCGGAAGCAAGTAAGATGCTTACCAATGACGATCCTCTTTACCAACGGTTTGTAACAGGTTGGGAAAACTTTGATGAAACCATCTATGGCGCGGGCGCTGAGTACACATATTTAGAACTGATATCACTTCGGGGTGGATACTTTGCCGATAAAGCCGGTGATATTGTTGGTCCTAGCTTTGGTGTTGGAGTCCAGTATAGATTTGATCAAAGATATAAGCTTTCTGCCGATTTCGCCATGGTACCTGCGGGTGGCTTGGTTGATTATAACAAAATCTTCTCACTCGGATTCGAGTTTTAGAATCCTGTATAACATCTGTTTCAAAGTCCCCTTAATCAGGGGACTTTGAAATTTGTTAGCTTAAGTATATGAAAAAGTACACTTTAATGGTACTAACATGTGTGTTAGTATCCCTGCTGTTTTCCCAAAAAATGCAGCTTCAGAAGTATAGTGAGCAAAACAAGCCAAAGCTTCACCCTTACACACCTCTTCTTAAACAAGCTGCAGCTCCTCTGGGTGCCAGTAAAAGCGCTAACTTTCAGCGACTTCTGGTTATATTGATTGACTTTCCCTTGGAAAGCCCCAATGATCCTAATACCACAGGTAACGGGAAGTTTCAATTGACATCAGACCCTTCTTACCTGTATTCCGTGGGAGCTCCTCCCCATAACAAAGAATACTTTGAAGCCAATCTTGAGGCTATGAAATACTATTACCGGGCAGTGTCTGCAGAGTCCTACCAGCTTCAATATGATGTTTATCCCAAAGATAAGGCAGCATATACTCTCCCCCATTCCCTGGGTTACTATAATCCGGTGGGGGCAAGTTCAGAAGTTTTTGTGGCAAGGATGGAGGAGTATTTTAAATCAAGCTTCCAGCTAGCGGACAGTGATGATCCGGAGATAGACTTTGGCTCATACTCTCACTATATGATTATCCATGCAGGATCGGATTGGCAGCATGATGTTAATGGGGATACACCTTCTGATTTACCATCATTCTTCATACGAGTTGGAGATGGAAAAGAAGCTTCAGTAGATGAAGGAAGCGTTCTGATCTCCCATGCATGTAATGTCCCGGCAACGATATCTCAGGATTTCAGCATTGAATCTTCAAACGGACAGAATGTGCATAGCGGATATGGAGCATTGAACTCTGTAATTGCTCATGAATTCGGGCACTCCCTTGGCTTTGTGGATTTGTATAACGTAGCTGATTTCCGCCCTATGGTAGGCAGCTTCGACATTATGGATAGTGGCGGTGGGGGGCTGATGGTGGATTATCTGCCCAATAACGATATAGTCCTTATAGAAGGAACCCTTCCCACAATGCCAGGAGCTTTCTCTCGACAATTGGTATTTGGGGATTACTATAAGTCTATAGGATCAATGAAGGACATTACCCAGCTACCACTTTTCACTACCCAAAACCTATATACCGTAACCTCCAAGCAAAGCGGTCTATCAATTATTCCTCAGATTATTAAAATACCACTGAATGAGAAAGAATATATCCTGGTGGAGAATAGGAATGTAGATCCAGATGGAGATGGAGCTACAGCTCTGTTCGGGACATTGGATTCACGTGTGGTTCTATATCCCACACCTTTTGACGATCTACAGAATAATCCAAGCTATGAATACGATTTTATGCTTCCTTCATTCATGAAATCTGATGGCTCATTTGTGGGTGGTGGCGTAATGGTATGGCATGTTAACGAAGCCATAATCTACGATGAAGGGGTGCAATACTCTGATGGCACCTGGGTGAATAACTTTGATAACAATACCGTGAATACCAGATACAACAGGCGCGGGGTACGAGTTATAGAAGCCGATGGGCTAACAGATATTGGCAATGACTACTCTATGTATTGGACGGGAACTCCTTATGAGTACTTCCATGCAAGAAAGCCTGTCCTGGATGCCAATGGTTACTTCGTATCTTGGTCTACTTCTCCCTGGAAACCGGAGCTTAATGCCAGCACAAAACCAAGCCTGCTGGATAGCTTTGGGCTTGCCGGACTGTATGGTCTGGGCAGCATCTCCAATCCATCCAAAACCATGAGTCTAAAGCTTACCAGCGGTTTCTTCGATACAAGTGAAGTGTTTAGTTACAATACTCCCAGCCTGATTGCAACACAGGTAATAAACTCCGGCTTCAGCGATTTTGATCTACCCGTGATAGGTTTCGGCAGAATTAATCTGCTCAGCAATGTAGCAGGAGACTGGCAAGATATCATGGGAACTTATTATGACAGCATGATATCCTACGATTTCCCCCCTCAGAAGGCAGATAATAATGCCGATGGTTTTTACGAATTAGTAGTTGTAGATGATTCATACTTACGGTTCCTGGATTTTGCTGATGTGCAGATCACTTCTACCCAGTTAATCTTCCCAAATAACATCAGTGTTACTCCTCTTGTGCATTCATCAAGCGTTTTCGTAGCTACAAATGAATGCCTATACAAGCTGGACGATTTTGCAATAAGTAACTTCATTGATCTTGAAGGTATCAAACGCATTGCTGCCTGGGATGGCAAGATAATTGCCTTAGGTGCAGATTACCTAACTGTTATGGACGCAAGCAATTTACAAGTGCTTCACCGCATTAGCTTGCCTGAAGCATTTGGAGATAAAGAGCCTGTAATTTACCAAAGCACGGACAAGACTATCAGCTATCTATACCTGATGTCCAACCTGGGTAATGTGTTCAGCTACGACATGAGCATGCTGGAGAAGATATTTACGAACCGTAGCAGTTCCATACCCGGTCAGATGGCACTTAGCTCTTTTGGTGCTAACTCTCCGGTGATATTCTTTGGTGTTGAGGACAACCTGCATGTGCTGAAGGCAGACGGAACTCCACTTAGTGGATTCCCTATGCTTGCCCCGCACAGCATCTCCGGCAGTGTTAGCCCCATGGCATTGCATTTGCAGGATCAGGATTTGCTCTATTTCCCTCTGGAAAGCAACGGGTATATAGCTGTGGATACCTCCGCAAGGGCAGTTCCCGAGCTTTCACTTAACTGGAACAACTCCCCCAAGGATGATCATTTATACTATGATGATACTACCGGAACCCTCTACTGGTATTATCCTGATAGCACCGGTAAGCTATACCTGCATTCTTTAAGCGGATTTTCCGAGAACCCTATCCTCTATGCCGGATACCGTAACGCAGGCAGTGGAAGCTTCACAGCTGATTTCGCAGAAGCACCATTAGCCAATGCCGATTTAACCGCTTTCATTTTCCCCAATCCCGTGAACAAACCCTTTTTCAAAGTTCGTTTAAGCAACGCAGAGGGCAGTACCCGCCTGCGTGTTTTTGACATCACAGGTGCCTTGGTTACAGATAAGGAAGTGCAGGGTTCTGTAAACAATCCCCATGATGTGGAACTTGATTCCTCCCGTCTTAGTAGCGGTGTATATATCCTAAGCATCGAAAACCGTGGCAAACACGAGCTAATCAAGTTTGCTGTGGAGAAATAGTTAGCTTTTCAAGGATGGTTATTATGAAACATTTCTTCCTCTTATGCCTGATCCTTATTATTGCTCAGATGCTGTTTGCTCAAGGTAAAGCAAGCAGCGATATCGACCAATGGCTGTTCGAGCAACCTGCAGATGAAACCCAAGCCGCGAAAAGAGACACAGTTATTACTAACGACCTAATCAAAGTGAACTATGCCAAGAAGGATGCCAAACTTGCCATGCTGATGTCTATGGTATTACCCGGAGCAGGGCAGTTCTACGCTGATAAAAGCTCCATAACCACATACATCTTCCCTGCGCTGGAAGTAGTGTTCTTGGGCGGGTTAGTTTACTTCGATCAGCAGGGAAAGAAGAAAACTGATGAGTATGAGAAGTTTGCCAATGGAGAGACCGTTGTTTACACTAAACCGGATGGCACAACCGTTACCAGCACACGTTACCGCAGAGATTTCCAAACTGCAGTCCAGACCTTCATGATCGGTATCAACGCAAACGATATCTACGAGCCTTCTTATTTCCGCTTAGATAACTCTAACACCCAACACTTTTATGAAGACATCGGCAAATACGGGCATTACACATTCGGCTGGATAGATTGGTATTACCGGTTTGCCCTTGATTCCTCCGGCACCGTTGCACCCGTATTTGTTTTCGATAATGCAGGTAACGCCAATGCCATGTGGTTGAGCAACCGTATCCCCGGTTCAGCAGACAATTCCCCTACATATAAGCCAGATTTAGAATCTACTAGTCCCATGCGCTACAAATACATAGATATGCGAAACGATGCCAAATCCCAATACTCCAAATCCCGCTTCTTTACTTTCGCCTTGGCGTTTAATCATCTTGCCAGTGGCATCGATGCAGTCCGCTTAACTCATAAAGTAAATCGCCTCTCACTATCCCAGGCTGCACCTCAGCTAAATCTGTTTGCAGCAATGCCGGATGGTATCATTACTCCCATGCTGGGTATGAAATGGGAATTCTAAGAACCATCGCCCTCACAGCATTGCTCCTGCTGTGCTTTGTGCCACTTATGGCTTTGCCGAGACTTGCTTATTCAGGTGCCTCACTTCTACTGCCCGGAAGCGGGGAGATGATGCTGGGGCATACAACCCGCGGTGCTACCCTGATGGGCATAGATTTTGTTACTATCTACGCCTTCTTTGCCACTCAGCAGGAGATAGATTTACAGCGCCGTAATTACATGCAATACGCCGAAGTTTTTGCCGGAGTTCCTTACAATATGCCTCGTAACCACTATCAGGATATTCAGGAGTTTCCCAGCAGCGATTACTACAACGAAATTCAGGAGATGATCCTTAGAAACTATTATCTGATATCGGAGTATAGTCCGGATGCTTATGCTCAATACATGGATGAACTAATCTATAGCGGTGATGAGGAGTGGAAATGGCAAAGTGATGCGCATTGGACAGAATACAAGAATATGCGGATCAGGCACCAACGTACTAAAATGAGCCATAATCTTGCATTGGGTATTCTGCTGTTGAACCGTGCCGTTAGTGCTATAGACAGTGCTTTGCTCTCAGGTAAAGTTAATAAATATGGAACCCTTTATTTCAGCCCTTCCGGTATGGAAGGTTTGATGGTAAACTATCAGATAGGCTTTTAAGAGGTTTTGGATCATGAAAAAGGTATGCTTGATACTAATCATCATGTGCGTGATAAGCTCTGCTTTTGCGCTCAACCGTGGGCTTGGCTTCCTGCGTGCAGTTGCCGTTCCCGGTTGGTCTCAAGTTGCATCGGGACACAATTATGGCTACGCCATGCTTGCCTCAGAAATCGGAATTATCGGTTCCTTGTTCTATCTGAACAACGAAAGTGACATCCTGATGCAGGATTCCTACGAATATGCTGTTAAATACGCCCATTTGAACCCAGGCGATTACGATAATGAGTTCTATGGCAATCTCTCACGTTACGAGAGCAGCGGGTTTGATGCAAACGGATATAACGCCATGGTGAGGCAAACTGCCATGACCATGTACCCCTACGATCCCATCGCCCAACAGAACTATATCGATGAAAATGGCTATGCCGATAATAAATATTGGTACTGGGACAGCCCCGATAATCGAAGCCAGTTCAATAAACTGCGCAACAGCAGCCAAAACTTTGATGATTATGCTTCCGTTGCGGTT
>CAYSGM010000083.1:12284-13308 GCA_964430595.1 uncultured Candidatus Cloacimonas sp. | reverse complement strand
TGCAGACGGTTTTACCGCGGAGGGTGGGGATTTTCTTATATTCCCGTAAGTTGATTTCTTTCATGCCTTTGGCGGCTTCCAAAATGAACATGATTTCTTCAGGGGAATAAGTGTCCAGGTCGAACATGGAGCGTCCGAGGAATTGTGGGCTTGGTGTCATTCTTTCTCCTTTCCAGCTCTCTGGCTGAGATTAAAGGTATTTGTGCAATCTTGTGGTTTGGCATATTTGGTCAAGGAAAAAATGCGCTATCATTACGGATGAAATACGGATCGCATGCGTAATTCATGCGTAATGCATAAGTAATTGGAGCAAGGAAGAAACAACGTAGGTGCGGACGCCGATCCACACAGAGACAACATGTGGCAACGGCGTGCGACACGACGATGGCGAGGGATTAAAAAAATCTTGACCGATAAGCAGGTTGTAATAAAGTGTAAAAAACTACAAAGTATTCAGGAGAAACTTGCATGAAAAAGCTGATAATCGTCGCGGTAACGCTGCTCTTACTAATCTCTGCTTGTTCCACTGCCAGACAGAAGCTTAGTCCTCAGGGAAATGTGGATTTCAAAACTGCCAATGTGTATTATGCCCAGAAAGATGTGGAAAAAGCGGAAGTTTATTACACTAAAGTGCTTGTTGCCAACCCGGATCATGCCATTGCCTTGCGCAGACTGGGTGCTATAAACCTTCATAAGGGTGAGATTTATGCCGAGAAATCGGTGGAATTCAACAAGAAAGCCAATGATTATTATACCAAAGCACTGGCAATAACCGAAGCTTTCCCGGAGATTACCGACGAAGAAAAGCTTGCCATCCGCGATATGAAGAAGCGCAAAGAAAGTACTTGGGTGCGCATCTTCAAGATTGGCGAAGCAGAAATGAAAGCCGGCAACACCAAAACTGCCATGGATATCTTCGAGCTGGTTCACAATCTGGATTTGAAGCGTCCTGAACCAATGATTCAATTAAAAAACATCTACCTGAAAGATCTGAAAGACGATGTGAAGGCAGAGCAAATTCTCC
>CAYSGM010000083.1:7771-12274 GCA_964430595.1 uncultured Candidatus Cloacimonas sp. | reverse complement strand
TAAACTTATATATCTACAAGAGCTTGGTGCTTTTTACTATAACAAAGAAAACTACACCGAAGCAGTGAAATACTTCGAGAAAGCCAAACTGCAAATCCCCATGGATCTGGACAATCTGATGAACATCTCAGCCTGCTATTATGAACTGAAAGATTATGAAAAAGCCATGGCAGCTACCCGCATGGCGATGGAGATTGATCCTTCCAGCACCGATCTTATCGAGAACGCACGTAATATCGCTGCCAGCATGAAAGATACCGACACCAGTATCATGTATCTGAAACAGCTTATCGAACGCAGAGATAATGAAGCGGATTACATGGCTATAGTAGGTCTGTTCCTGGAAAAAGAAGATTATCCGCAGATGATTACCTACGCTGAGAAATGGTATAATTGGGATAAGACAAACAAATACGCTGTCCAATACATTGTTCTTGCTGCAAACAAAACAAATAACAAATCCTTGGAAAGCAAGTATGCAGCCATCTATAAGGCTATGCCATAACCGCGATCATGATTAACAATATTAACAGGCAGAGCCACAATATGGACTGCCTGTTTTTGTTATAATGAAAAAGCAGCATACCGCCTACCTCTATGCCACACTATCCATCCTGTGCTGGTCTAGCATCAGCACGGCTTTCAAGCTTAGCTTACAGCACTTAAGTCCCGTGGGGCTGCTGCTGATCGCTTCCTTTACGTCAACTGTCTTCCTGGGAATTGTGTGGGTATTAAATACTCGCGAGGCACTGTCTGTTACGGCATTCATCCGCAATCTCCTGCATTCTGTTATCCCCGGGTTGCTGAATCCCTTTGTGTATTACCTGATCTTATTCGAAGCCTATTCCCGCTTACGTGCACAGGAGGCGCAGGCGCTAAACTACACGTGGGCGATTGTGCTGGCGATGCTAAGTATCTTGCTGCTGAAGGAAAAGTTCCGGATCATAGATTTTTGCGCATTGTTAGTTAGCTTTCTGGGAGTGCTGATTATCTCAACCAGAGGAAGCTTGGGAAGTATCCGCTTCGATGACGGCTGGGCTTCGTTTCTGGCATTATTCAGCTCCATAATCTGGGCTGCGTATTGGATTATTAGCTTAAAGGACAAACGATCAGCCTTACAGAAGCTGTTTTTTAACTTTCTGATTGGCTTTGTTGCCATTGCTATATACGCTGCTCTGGGCAAAGTGCTGCTGTTTAGCCCCAATGCAAAGCTCGTTCCTGCCTTGCTTGGCGGTGCTTATGTGGGGATATTCGAGATGGGACTTACCTTTCTGCTGTGGTTCAAAGCTTTGGAGCTAACCGATAACACGGCAAAGATCTCGAATCTTATCTTCCTCACACCCTTTGTGTCCTTGCTATTTATCGCCCAAATCCTACATGAGAGGATTCATCCTGCTACCTTGGCGGGGCTTATGTTGATTGTGCTTAGTAACCTTATTCAGAAGGGAATGTTCGGCTTTTCAAAGCGGAATGCTTAGCTGTTCGCAATCATCGCTTCTATCCAGTTTGCCTACCCCTAAGCCAAGTAAGCGAACCTTCCGGCTGCTTTCCCAATTTGCCACCAATAGCTGCTCGCCGTATTTGTAAAGCGTGGCAGGATCACTGCTGGAGCCTTTCATGGGGCAACTGCGGGTGATGTATTCGAAATTGTCATACTTCAGCTTTAGCACCACATTCTGCCCTGAGATGCATTTCTGTGCCATGCGGGAACCAAGCCGTTCGGATAGCTTTCTCAGCACGTCGAACAGCTCATCCATGCTATCAATATCTGTGTCGAAAGTGCTTTCACAGCTTATGGATTTCGGCTCGAATTCGGTGATAATCTCCCTGTCATCAATACCCCGTACCACGTGGTAGTAAAACATCCCTGTCTTGCCGAATATCTTCATCAAGTCCTTCAGTTCCCATTGGTAAAGCTCTTTGCCGGTGTGGATTCCCAGCTTTTGCATGCGGGCAGCAGTTACCTTGCCAATCCCATGAAACTTACCTATGGGCAGGGAGAACAATAAATCCTGGGCGTTCTCAGGGGTAATAACGCTTAAGCCATCAGGCTTGTGTAGTTCACTACCGATTTTTGCCAGGAATTTATTGTAGGACACTCCGGCAGAACAGGTGAGGCGCGTAGTATCAAATATCTCCTGCTTTATCAGCATCGCAATCTTTTCCGGGCTCTCTTCGCCAAGCTTGTTGCTGGTAACATCCAGATATGCCTCATCCAAAGACATCGGCTCCACCAGATCTGTGCATTTGTAGAATATCTCACGTATCTGCTGCGAGACTTCCTTATATAGCTTGAAGCTGGAGTGAACAAACACTGCCTGAGGGCACAGATTCCATGCCTGATAGCTGCTCATCCCGCTATGTATGCCATATTTGCGTGCTTCATAAGAGCAGGTGGACACCACTCCCCGGCTGTTGGGAGGTCCACCCACAACCACGCACTTGCCCTTTAGAGAGGGGTCTTCCCTTATCTCTATGGCAGCAAAATAAGCATCCATATCTATATGAATTATCTTCTTCATGGCTTCCACTTTATCGGGAGCTTATCAAAGGTCAAGAAAAACTTGAAATATTGCTTGACATCTTCCTAACTGCGTAAATAGTAGAACCTCATATAATGCAATGATATCTTGGACATGGAGGTAACCGATGAAACCAAGAATTACGCCTTTACTGTATTGCCTCGTAGTGGTGTTAGTGCTTTTTCTTTCTTCCTGCTTAGACAGCAGCACTGAACCAGAAACCCCTCCCCCAACTTCTACCAATATAGCTGCCGCTAATGCCCTCGCCAGAGAAGGCATGAAGCTATTGAATGACACTATCATAGACCTCTCCGATGATGAGGTAGAAGTGGACGATTCTGAGGATTTGATGCTACATGCAACTTTCACTAACATCGAATCGAAATTCACCGGTGCTTTAGTGCTTGATACAAATAACCCCATGGCTAATTTAGGCATGGCTATTTGCACCATCATGGAAGTAAACTATGATCCAGACTTGTGGGACATGCTGGAGGATGCCGGTGCATTCGAAGATGGCGAGAAACGTATCATCAACAATCAATTCCAGTTCCTTGCTAATTCTCCTCTGGCAATCATGCGCCAGGTAAAAGATGCCAAAGACAATGCCATGTCCATCATGCGGGTGCAGAACTTTATCCGTAATAACATCCTTCCTAAGATAGACACCGTTATTACCCGCCTGGACAACGCTGTATCCATGGCAGATAGCACGGTGCTGATGATAGAAGTGGATGATGAAGAAATGGTAGAGATCGATTGTGGTGAAATCTATGCTTTCCGTGCTGCTGCCCATGCCGTGAAAGCAGGGTTCAATATCATGGTTGCCTACGATATGGATATGACAGATCCTACCGGGGGTTACACCTGGATAGACGATATGATGGATGTTGACTTCCCCGAAACCAATGTTAGTCACTACGAACCCTATCATTACGAAGTTAACGGAACTACCCTTATACTGGACTATTATGATGATTACGATTATGAAAGCGACATGGAAGATGCCTTAAGAATGGAAATTCAGATGAAAACCATGAAGCACAATTTGGATAATAATCCAAACTTCGGTAAGTTAGTCAGCAACGGAGTTGGAGTTGCAAACCTTAATACCGCCAAAGCTTGCATACTTAATGCAGCTGCCGATGTGAAACTGGGAGTGAACTATATCCTTGATGAAAATGATACCGGAACAGGACAGGATAACGACATAATTAAAATTGAAAACATCATTTCTATGAATGAAGATATTCCCCCTACAGGCGATGATGTTCCACAATTTATGCAGGAATGGCAAGATGTGAACGATATCGCAGATTGGCTTACCAATGAAGTATTAGCGGGTAGCTATAACCTCACCGTGAATGACATCAGTTTTAATGTAAACGTTAGTGCCTTCTTCAATGGTGGCATTCCGGATATTGAAGCAGTTATCCCTTATCTGCATTGGAATTCTCTCGATACCGATTGGGTAGTAGATGAAGTCGATGACGAATGGGGCTGGACTCCATGGGATAATCAAGTCTCTTTCTACTATCAAGGTAGCTATATTACAATACCTAACATTACTTATGCAATCCAACGTTATCATGATGTAGATATTAATTGGGGCTATGATGCAGATGCAAATGGTAATCCTATTGGTGAAGATGAATTCTTACACTTCCCTGATTACACCTTCGGTGGCATCCTACCTGGAATGACACGCCAAAAGTTAATAGACCTCTTTGGTTAAACTACAACACATAACACACCTTATCCTGGGGGTATATTGTTTTATATGCCCCCTTTTTTTGCATGGGTGGGAAACTGCTGATTCTCTTGTTACACAAAAGCTTTACAGCGGATTCCAAGCATGGGACTATTATCACTTAGCCACCGAGGGGAATTACCACCAATACCTTTACAGCACCAGCTTCCATGCAGGCTGGGAAAGAGCAGAGCGCAGCAGCACCTATAAAGCTGAATACCGTAGCTTCCG
>CAYSGM010000083.1:0-7761 GCA_964430595.1 uncultured Candidatus Cloacimonas sp. | reverse complement strand
GGCAAGTATTCCGAATATCCTGATACCAAGGATTATATTGATCTCAACATGCCGGATGAGCACTTACTGCTAAGCTATAGCTGGCATCCCGATAAGCTGTCCATAGCCCCTTTTCTGCAGCTTGGTGAAAACAAAGGCGTAGGGCTTAATCTCGCCCACCGCAACAACAATATCCTCTATACTTTCGATACCTCCACCCAGGATGCCAATGCCAAGTTTAGCTACAAAATAAAGGGAGAATCCGGCAATATCCCCTTTGCATGGAACACTTCCTCTGCCAAAGTTGGTATTCGCAGCACACGTTTCCATGCCACGCTAAAAGCGAATGTTATCAGCCCCAGAACATGCGATTCTCACTTTTATAACGCCATTCGCAGTAACGCCCTAAAAGCTGAATTGGGCTACCTTGCTCCCATGAACATAGATGCTTCACTCGCAGCTACCTACATCGATACCGATGCCGAATTGTATTACAAGGAAGGGACATATGGAAACTTCCAGAACTTCCGCGTGGCAATAGGTAATGCAAAGCTGCACAAGCAATTCTCTCATCTTAACTGCAACTTAAATCTGGATGCATATTTCAGCGGGATTGGCAGCGATTCCTATGTAGATATCTGGCCCTTTACATATCTGGATATTTTCCTTGCGCATCGCACCCGCATCAAACAACTGGCAGTGGAGGCGATAACTCCTGGTATAGAGGTAGGCTACAGATCGTCTCCAATGCCAAAAGCCGGCTTCAACTGGCAGATAAGCCTGGGGTATCAGCATCTGTTCCACACGGAAGACATCATAATCCGCAATCGCAAAGTGGTTTTATATCCCTTCTTGTTCACCTACGATACCAATCACTACAACTTCCAGGATGATGTGGATGGTTATTTCCGCATCCCCATCTCCGCCTCTTACCAATTCCATAAAGGCTTGGTGAAGCTTAATCTGCAACAGATTGCCCCCATCAAATGGAATAAAATTAACCAGCCTTCCCCACCCTCCACAGAGCCTGGTGAACAATTTTCCAAGCAGCAATGGGGTGGCATTAGCTGCGCTCTTAACCTCTCTTTTCCATTTTAACTACCCTTTTCATCACTTATTCCAATCAGTTGTGCTGCGGAGGTGATTCCCTCGTGATTCCCTCGTCCCACCTCGGAATCACCCCGGGTTTACGAGGGCGTCATGAGGCATTATAGACAGGAAGCAGTGATTATGGAATAGTGAATGTTAACTTAGACAGCTACAAATTGATTGACAATTATGGGGATGCATTTCCAATTGTGAAAAGGTGGTAAACCCTTTACTAACAAAGCTTCATGGGAGGCTGTCATGACAAGCTTTATACAAAGAACTATGCTATTCGTGCTGTCCGTGTTTATTATTTCCGGATTGGGTGCACAAATAGTAACCCTGCCCTATAATCAGGATTTTGATGACGTGGAAACACCGGCTTTACCGCTAGGTTGGCAAAGTATTATCCCCACCGGTGATGCCAATATCCGCACCGATAACATCAACCCGTACAGCTCTCCTAATTGCTTGCGGATATACTCTGGCTCGTCTTCTAACAGTAATATGTTCCTGGTTTCCCCGGAGATTCAGAATCCGGCTTCCTTATCCAGCCTCAGGTTAAGATTTTGGATGCGCTCATCCAGCTACTCGGCAATGCTATCTATCGGTGTAATAAGCAATCCCAATGATCCCAGTTCTTATGAGCAAGTGCATACAGTGCAGCCTGGAACAGTGTGGCAGGAGTTTGTCCTGGACTTCTCAGCTTACACTGGAGAAGGCAGATATATAGCTTTAAAACACACACCCATCAATGCAAACACATATTTCTTTATAGATGACCTGCATATAGAAAGCATCCCCCAGAACGATCTGGCAGTGCTATCCATCACCGGTAATCCCACCCCCACCATAAGCATCCCGGTAACTTACCAAATTGGGATTAAGAACTACGGTCTCAATTCACAAAGCGCATATCAGGTTAAACTATATGGTCTGGGTGGGATTCAGCTTGGCACAGTGAATGGTGTAACGGTTGCCAGCGGAGCAGAGGTAACGATTTCGCTGCCCTGGACGCCCTCATCATTAGGGCTGAATACCGTGCATGCGACAGTGGTATTAGCAACCGATGAATTCACCTATAATAATGACAGCCCCGAGATGAATATATCAGTGGTGGCTGCCACCGTAAATCCTCCTGTTCCCCCCACCGAACTTGCACGCCTGCCATTAGACTTCTTTTACAAGAACTCAATTTGCCAGTATATCTTGTATCCCAATGAATTCACCTACCCGCCTGCATCCGGAGTGATTTCCTCTATTGAATTGGTTTATAACTTCCAATCCAGCATTGCTAACACCCCTGTCAAAATCTGGATGGGGACTACCTTCCTGAATGATCTTAGCGGAGGGTGGATACCCGCCAACCAGCTTACTTTGGTGTATGATGCGCTTAGTAACTATCCAAGCGGAAGCAACTCTGTCCGGTATGAGCTAACCCAGCCCTTTAACTACAGTAACGGACAGAACCTTGTGTTTATGTTCTACCGTCCCTTAGACAACAGCTATTATAGCTCTAATGACAAGTTTGTTTGCTGGTCTGCTGGTGCAAGCCGTAACCGGAGAGTGTTTTCCGATACGGTGGTATATGATCCTTTCGCTCTCCCTGTCAGCAGCACCCTTAGCTCTCTTGTTCCTGTTACCAGAGTTTATATGCATGCTCCCGTCCTGGGTGACTTAAGCGGAGTTGTGCAGGATGATGCCGGTGCTCCCGTGTCCGGGGTTACGGTGCAGATGGGCAGCTACGCTATTAGTACTTCGCCGGATGGCAGCTACAGTTTTGCCGATGTCCCCATTGGAGCATATCAGCTTAGCTTTAATAAAACAGGCTTTTATCCCTATGCCCAGACCGTTAACATTAGCGGATCGCAACCAGTATTGATTCAAACTGAATTATTCCGGCTAACCGGATATTTACAAGGCTTGGTGCGTGATGAAGCTGGGAATCCCCTCCAAGGCGCAACCGCAAATCTGAATAATTACACTGCTATAACCGATGCCATGGGCATATTCAATTTTACCGTTCCGGTGGGAAGCTATTTCCTGCACATCTCTATGCCGGGAATGATCTCCCAAAGCTTTTTGGGAATGCAGATAGTGGCAGAACAGTATCAGGATATAAGTGTTACCCTGCATCCCGGCTCTGCTGCGGATGATCCTGAAGCTCCGGCACTTAGCACCACTCTGCTTAGCAGTTATCCTAATCCTTTTGTGGAGCAGATCACGCTACAATACCAGCTTAAAGAGGCAGAACAAGTTAGCCTGGAAATCTATAACCTTAAAGGGCAACTGGTTAGAAGCCTGCTTAGCACCTGGCAAAACGCCGGAAACTATGACTTAATCTGGAACGGCAAAAATAGTAACGGCGACAGAGTGGGTAACGGCGTATATTTCTGCCGGATGCGAGCAGGTGAGCACCTTTCCACTCACAGGCTGCTGAAGCTGGAGACGAAGTGAGGGTTTTGCTTGACAGATAGCTACATTCTAAATTCTGGTGAAATCAAATGAGATATTCCAAAGATTCATATTGTGGAGGAACAATGAACAAATGGTTTCTGATCGTGATTGTGGTTATGCTTGTCCTGGTTGGATGCACGGCAAACCGCACTACACCACAAACCGACCAAGCTGATAAAACACCTTACACAGGTCTTACCACCAAGGTAGCCATATTGCCTTTAAAATCAATGGATTCCCAAAGCCGCTACATTGAGAAGATACTTACCGTTCGCGATCTGGACTATGCCTTTGCAAACCACGATAAGTACGAGCTGCTTAGTCTGGAAGAAGTGGCAGCGGAATATAAACTCACCGGGTTTATCGATGTGGATGATCTGGAAATAGAAGAAATGACAGAGCTTGCCGAGATGACCAAATGTGACGTTTTGGCGATGGGCAATATCTCCACCGTGCGTGGTGATATATTTGCCATATCCCTCCGGCTTTTCAGCCCCAGAACATCCGAGCTGCGCCAGCTAAACTTTAACGTTACTAAATACAAAGAAGAACGCTGGAAAACCCTGGAAACCGCTTTGATTGGCGAGCTGGATAAGTTCGTCTCCAATGAGATAGATAAAATATTTAACATTGCTACCAATAACTACGCCATCGGTAACTACGCCGAAGCGGAGAAATCCCTTAAGCTTGCTTTGGCACTTAATCCCGAGCTTAAAGATGCCAACTATTATCTGGGTGCCACATATTTCAAATCCGGTAAGATGACTGAGGCTACACAGAGCTTGAATGACAATCTTATCAAAGAACCGAACCATCTTCCTACCCTGAATATGCTGATGGACTTATACGAGCAAACCAATCAGCCCACAAAGCGCTTGGAAGTGATGGAAAAGATCGCCACTATTAATGCAGATGAAGAGCTGTGGTTAGTAATTGGTAACCTTTATGTGGAACAAGGGAATATCCCCAAAGCCGAAGCTGCATTCAAGAAAGCTATCGAGCTGGAGCCGGATTATGCCATTGCCCAATCCCGCTTAGCTCTGTTACTGTATGATGAGGGGCGTTTCTCGGATTCCATCCCTTATCTTGAGTATGCCTTCGACCGCTTCCCGGAGAATGATCTTATCTCCCGCCGTTTGGCTGTGGCGTATCAGAAATCCAACCGAATGGATGAGGCGATTGCCAAATACGAACTGCTTATCAAGAACAATCCGCAGAATCCGCAAGCATATCTTAATGTAGTTGGTTTATACCGCATCCAGGCTTCGGAAGCTACCGATCCTAAGGTTGTGGCAGCGATAAACCAGAAAGCCATAAATACCATGATTGCGCTTAAGAATATCCAGCCCGATAATGCCCTTTCCTATATGAATCTTGCCAGCATCTATATGTCCTTAAGCAAATTTGCGGATGTGGAAACCAATGCTAACCTTGCCGTGCAAAAAGATCCCACTCTTTATCTCCCCTACGTGTATCTAAGCACCGTAAGCCAGAATAAGGGCACCACGGAATATAACCGCTTTGCAGATTTGGAAAAACAAGCTGTGAAAGCTGTGGGTAAAAAAGCCAATACCCTGAAAAAGGATAGAGACAATGCCCGTGCAGCCGCAAACAATCACTTCCGCAAAGCTGCCGAATACCTTAATATGGCAAAATCCCGCGCTACCGAAGATGAAGCCCTCACCGATATTAACAATCGCCTTGGTCGTGTGAATCAGCTTATCGCCTCCTCCGCGGGGTATTAAGGGTTTTAAGTTACAGGTTGCAGGTGACAGGTTTCAGGTGACAGGTGACAGGTGACAGGTGACAGGTGACAGGTTACAGGTTGCAGGTGACAGGTGACGGCTAATAGATAAGAGACAATACTATATAGAAAAGCCCGGGTTCCCCCGGGCTTTTATTTTGTTCAGCAAATATGCATCATCCCTGTAGGGGCAGATCCCTGTGTCTGCCCTCCCCCCCGTCCGCCCGATATTAATGAATTAATGGAACTGATGTTCTTCATGTGAGAACTGCGTAAGTGAGTACTTCGTAGTGAGAGCTCCGCAGGTGAGTAACTCACTTGCCTAACGGCTCTCACCTAAAGCACAGCTTTTCTCACCTGCCGAAAGCTCTCACCCCTAAAACCTGACACCTCCCACCTGTAACCTAACCCCCTCACACCAACACCGGATTCAGCCGGTAAAACCTTGCCACCCTGTTCTGATACCCCTTGCGCTCTATGCAGATAACTCCCTGCCTTTCTATCAGGCTTTCGATGCAGCGCTTAAAATCGAAGCCCGTCAGCTTGGATGCGCTCAGCAGCCTGTGATGCGGTATCTCCTGCAAACCAAACTCCCGCAATATCCCCACCACCTTCTTTTCGTTCTCCAGCTTACCCGCCTCCGCCAGTTCCTGCATAAATGGCTTGGTATTCTCGAAGTAATAATCGCACAGATACATGGCTTCCTGGGCGGTCTCCAAGTCCACCTCCCGCTTGCTAAAAAAGCTGCTTACCGCGCTGCCCTCGATTGCATCTTTAATATCCATCCAGTTCTTAATGGCAAACAGCATCGTGCAGAAGCGGAAGAAGTAATTATCGTATATCCTGGTGGTGTAGGAAATTAGCGGATCGCTCCCTTTAATGGCATTCTCCCGCATCTTTGCGGCATACACCCCGTTGCGGTAATCCACCGCTTCCTTCCCCAGCATTAAGTAATGCGTGCCTTTAAGGCTGCGGAACACCTCCAGCATTTCGCCGTAGGCATGCAGTTCCTTATCCAGATGCCCGCAGCTTCGGTGGCTGAAATCCATCTTTTCCACATCTATATCCCTGTAAAAGCAAACGATATGCCTTTGCAGAAATCCGCCCATCTGGTCTGAAACATCCTTCATTTCGCGCATGAACCATTCTTCGGTGCTGCCGCCGATAATGCTGAATGCAGGTTTGCTGATGTATTCGTCTATGCCTATCTTCGCCACGGCTTTGTCGCTGCCGTCGAACATATCGGTAAGCTCGGCTTTCATCCCCTGGTTATAGCTTTTCTGCATTTCCGCCATCCACGCCCCAATCTCCGTCTGCACGATGAGGCGGTTGGAATCTATGGAAAGCAGATTCAACAGCCGTGCCTGGGTGGGCTTATTCAGCTCGATGCTTTGCTCTATCTTCTCTTTGGGGCTAAGCTCCTTCAGGCTTTTGCGCTGCGCTTCCAGACACTTAAGCGCCTGGTTTATTACGGTGGTCTTGCGCGAAATCCCGCTGGGACCTATAATAACCGCCCAGATATTGCAGAAATGCCGTGTCCCCGCGTTATTTATCGCGATTCTGTTGCCGATGCAAGCCGCCACCACGGGCAGCAGGGCGGTTAGCTTTGCCCCTTCGCTGCTGTCCGTAATCTGGTTTATGATGTCTATATATTCGCAAAACACCTTCGGCAGCTTGCTTCTGTCCAGCGGCACATCCCGCTTGCTGGCAAACATGCTTATCAGCTCCGGGTAATCCTCCAGCGAATAATTTTGGCTTTGAGGTGCCACCACATTGCGCCAGCCATAGTTCCCCGCAATATAGAACAGCGAACCTATCTTTACCGAAGGGTACTTTTGCAGGCTCTCCCACAGATTATCCAGATTCGCCTGCGTCTCATTGGGGTAATTGGGGTTGTGCAGGAACATATTCCAATACTGCCTGCCCGCCTCGCCCAGGTGATTGAATAGCGCCATGCAGACCTTAGTCCAGTCCGCATATTGCATTTTCTGCCCGCAGAGATATTCCACCGCCAAGCGCACGTAATATTCGGAGGGGTCATCCACCACCCTCCCTTCATCCGTAGCTACGGACATCCTGTCTGTAGTAGTATTAGACATACTGTCAGCAGTAGCTACGGACATCTTGTCTGTAGTAGTATTGGACATCTTGTCTGTAGGCTCTCCCGCAGACGGGACGTCCGCTGCTACGTCGTAGTGTCGCTCGCCGAAGCGACATTCATCTGTTACGGTCGGAACGGCGTCCGACCCTACCGCACTCCTGAACATCTCCACATCCAGCGGTTCATTATGCGTGCTTATCAGCTCCGCGTCCCAGCTCACAAAACACGCCCGGCACATATCCGCCGTGGCATCCGGTTTTACTCCCAACAAATTCTCCGCTTCCTGTGCCAAAGCATCCCAAATAAACTTATACAGCTTCTTTTCCGTAACCGGCATACTGAAAGCCACCAATACCTTCACGCCATCATTGGGACTGCGGAACACATACTTCGC
>CAYSGM010000082.1:0-13361 GCA_964430595.1 uncultured Candidatus Cloacimonas sp. | reverse complement strand
AACGCCTTTCCTTCAGGAATTCCTTCACCGATGTCGTAGATTATTTCTCTGAGAGTAACACCCATCGGTACCTCTACCAGGCCCGTCTGTTTAATCTTGCCTCCCAATGCGAAGAGCTTCGTTCCTGCTGATATCTGCTTTGCGGATCTGCTCGCCGGTAGTGTTGAAGCAATCCGAGCAGCTCATGTGCACGATTGTTACCTTATCACCCGCTAACAGGTGTTTGATCAGGGTTCCGCCGCAGCCGAATTCCACATCATCGGGATGGGCACCAATTGCCATTACATTTCTCATGTTAAACTCACTTTATCTGTATAATTCTTTAGAAATAAAAAGGCTTATCGTTAGGGCGGACAAAGCGGGCGGGATTACCCACCACCATCACATTATCCCCAAAGGACTTTGTTACCACGCTGCCCATGCCAACTAGGCAGGTATCGCCGATGCTGCATTCGTTGCGGATAACGGAGTGCGAGCCGATATAGCTGTTCTTGCCTATCTTGGCACTGCCCAGAATGATGCTGCCGGCGGTAATCACTGTATTCTCGCCTATGGATGTGTTATGCCCTATCTGGCACATGGCGTCTATCTTTACGCCCTTTTTGATGGTTGTGGCTGCCAGAGTTCCGCGCCCCACAATCGTGCCGGCAAATATCTCCACATCGTCCTCAATAATCACATTGCCAATCTGCGGGAAGAGGATTACGCTGCTATCTTCCAAACGGATAGGACCAAAATCTTCTGCGCCGATAATGCAGTTTTGCCTGATGTGCACATTGTTTCCCAGCACGGCTCCGTCTGTAACAATGGTGTTTTCCTCTATTACACAGTTCTCTCCCATGCTGCATGCGCCGATTATGCAGTTTGCCCCGATGCGAACGCTGCTGTGCAGCTTTGCCAAGGGGTGCATGGAAGCCCGCGGGTGGATAAGCTCTGCATCCGGCTTGGTGCAGAAGAACTGCCTTACCAGACGGGCAAAATCCAGCTTGGGAGTAGGTGAGAAGATAATCATTTGGTCATGGATGTCTGTTTCTGCCCCACGCAGGCTTTCGCATAGGATAAACAATGTTTCATTACCAAAGTGCGAAAGTCTCTCCAGAAGCTTAGGATCATCCTTATAGATGAAGGTTACCACATTATCACCACTATCGAAGATGGTTTTTGCCCCGTGGATGGCGAATTGCTTAGTGTTTATGGCATCACGTTGTAAGTATGCTTCTGCTTCATAACTAGATATCATCCCAGATCTCCCGCGGTGATTTGTTAATCCCGTGCAATGTTGCTTGTTATTCAATTTCCAGATAGGCACAATCCTGTAATGACATCCGCCCTCGGCTGTCGGTACACGAGGCGTGTGCAATTACGATTATGTAGCTTCACTCGGAAACCGTATTACAAGGCTAAAATACTATTCGGACAAGAAAACAACAGGTAAGCAGATGTCAAGTTCATTTTTTACGTATGTATAGAGCTGGAGCTGGAACTAACGGGGATAGAGTGGGTCGCCTGTAGTCCATGTCACCGCGTAGATTTGTGCCAAGTGATAGTTTTGGGAAGGAGCCATCTACTCCAGACTCGATGCAGCATCCATTGAGTCCATAGTGTCCATCCCGTCCACATCAAACCCACTCCTATCCCTCCCATATTGTAATACGGGATGGTTACCGGGAGGATATGGCAATATTATACCATGCAAACCGAATCAGCAGTTGCAATATGGTAATAATTGGTTAGCTTATTATAGGTAGAAAGCCGGAATTGCTGATCAGAACCAAACAAGAGAATTCTAAAATCCATGAGTACTTACACAATAAGAATAAAACCATTTTGAGGTGACAATAATGAGTGATGATACAACCAACAAGCAGCGTTCAGCACGTAAAACCAAGGGTAAGGAAAAGCCTGCTAGTGAATTAAAACGGAAAATGAAACAAACAAATATACTTGAGGTTTCCCAAATGGAGCATGGCGATTTCCCGATCGTAGGTATAGGTGCATCTGCAGGTGGTTTATCCGCATTCGAGGAGTTCTTTTCCGGTATGCCCGCCGATGCTGATCCCGGAATGGCTTTTGTCCTTGTACAGCATCTTGCTCCTGACCATAAAAGCATTCTTACCGAACTCATTAGGCGTTACACCCGTATGCAGGTTTATGAAGTGGAAGATGGCATGGTGGTGCACCCTAACTGCGCCTATATCATTCCCCCCAATCACGACATGGCTTTAATCAATGGCAAATTGCAGTTGCTGGAACCATCGGCACCGCGAGGGCAACGCTTACCCATAGATTTCTTTTTCAAATCTTTAGCGCAAGACCAGCATGAACGGGCGATTGGTATCGTGCTATCAGGAACTGGCAGCGATGGCTCTATAGGTGTGCGGGCGATTAAAGGAGAGGGCGGCATAGTAATGGCTCAAACTCCCTCTACCACAGAGTTCGACGGCATGCCACGCAATGCCATTACCACAGGAGTGGTGGATTATACTTTAACTCCCCGTGAAATGCCGGCAAAGCTTATCGCATATACAAACAGCCTACATACAGGCTTAGCAAAACAGAATGTGGTTACCAGCCCCGTGAATGAGATAGCTTTAAACAAGATATTCATCCTGCTCCGTTCGCAGACCAGCCACGATTTTTCTAACTACAAACCCTCTACCATTCACAGACGCATCGAAAGAAGAATGGCGGTGCATCAGATTGATACGATGGATAAGTATGTAAACTACTTGCAACAAACCCCTGTGGAAGTTGATGCCCTGTTCAAAGATATGCTAATCGGAGTTACCAGCTTTTTCCGTGATCCCGAGGCTTTCAGAATCCTGGAAGAGCAGGTTATCCCGAAGCTATTTGCCGGCAAGCCGGATGGCGGCATGGTAAGAGTATGGCTACCCGGGTGCTCCACGGGCGAAGAAGCCTATTCTCTTGCTATCCTGCTCGCGGAATATAAGGAATTAATAAAAAAGCACTTTATGATACAGGTTTTTGCCACAGATATAGACAGCCATTCCATTGCTGTTGCCAGAGCGGGGCTGTATCCCTTAACCATTGCAGCAGAGGTTTCACCGGAAAGGCTATCACGCTATTTTACCGTAGAATTTGGCAATGGCGGTTACCGCATCCAGAAAAATATTCGGGAGATGCTGGTGTTTTCGGAGCAGAATTTGATAAAGAACCCACCCTTTTCCAAGCTTGATCTAATCAGTTGCCGAAATCTGATGATATATCTGGATGCCAAGCTGCAAAAGAAGCTAATTCCACTATTCCACTATGCACTTAATTCTGGGGGCTACTTGTTCCTGGGGACTTCGGAGACAGTGGGGGAGTTTAACGATTTGTTTAGTGTTGTAGATCGCAAAGCTAAGCTATATCAGCGTAAATATGATTCGCAAGGAGTACGGCAAAATGATATTAGAAATATCTTGCCCACCATCGCCATGTTAGATGCCGCACCACAACAACGTTACAACGTAAAACAAGCCACAGTTGATAAGCGTTCGTATCAGGAGATTACCGAGCAGGCATTGTTGCAGCACATCACTCCAGCAGCAGTTCTGGTGAATGTTAAGGGAGATATCCTATACATTCATGGCAGAACCGGAGCTTTTCTGGAGCCAGCTCAGGGAGAACAGGGCATTAGTAACGTTTTAAAAATGGCACGGGAAGGATTGAGGCGGGAACTTACTACGGCTCTGCTTAAATCGTCCAACACGATGATATCCTCATCCGGTACCAGATTACGGGTGAGCCTGAATGATACCGTTACCGAGGTAAACTTTCGGATTAAGCCGCTTAAATCAACGCATTCAACTGCAGATGGTGATCAGTTGTACTTGGTGGTTTTCGAGGAGGCACCACTCATTCCCGATAGTAAGACAAATACCTCCGAGACGGATATTCCGGCTGAAAATGGCGAGATAGCGGCACTTAAACAGGAATTGCAGGCAAAAGAAGAGTACCTGCTTACTGCCAATGAAGAGCTTGAAACTACTAACGAAGAGCTGAAATCTGCCAACGAAGAAATGCAATCGGTGAATGAGGAGCTCCAATCCACTAATGAAGAGCTGGAGACATCCAAGGAAGAACTGCAATCGGTGAATGAAGAGCTTACCACGGTGAATTCCGAGCTACAAACCAAGCTATACGACCTATCACAGGCATATAATGATATGAACAACCTGCTGGCAGGTACAAACATCGCCACTGTCTTTGTGGATCAGAAGCTTCGCATCCTACGCTTTACGCCGTCAGCTTCCCAGATTATCAACCTTATCATGAGCGATATGGGCAGATCAGTGGGGCACATTGTCTCCAATTTAGTGGGTTATAATACACTTATTGAGGATACTCAGCATGTACTGGAAACCCGGATACCCAAGGAAATTGAAGTGAGGACCACGGATGGAATGTGGTTTACGTTGCGTATCCAGCCTTACCGGACTCTGGAGAACGTTATCGAGGGAGCAGTGATTACTTTTATGGATATAACAGAGATTGTAAAAACCAGGGAAGCCCTGAAGAAAGCTAATGACTTGCTAAATAAAGCAGGCAACAAGGCACTAAAGGAAAGGGCTAAACATGAACAAGATAAGATTAAACCTCGTGTGTTAAAATGAAATATAGCCAAACAGATGCAAACGTTATCCGCAGAAAAGCCGAAGAAATAACCAACAAGCTGGAAGCAAGCTTGGTTGAGGATGCCGTATCATTAACCAAGGAAGAAAAAGCCAAATTGTTGCACGAGCTTCGGGTACACCAGATTGAGCTAGAACTACAGAATGAAGAGCTGCGCACCGCTCAGGAAGAGCTTGACGCATCCAGAACCCGTTATTTTAATCTCTACGATCTTGCTCCCGTAAGTTATTGCACACTTTCAGAAAAAGGGCTTATACAGGAAGCTAATCTCACGGCTGCAACCATGCTTGGTATAAACCGGAACAAACTCGTCCAACAACCCTTCTCACGTTTCATCTTGCCTGAAGATCAGGATATACACTATGATCATCGCAAGAAGCTGAATAGCACAGGTGAGCCTCAAGAATACGAACTGCGCTTGCTGAAAGCTGACAGCACCCATTTCTGGGTGCATGTTACAGCAACTACAGGGCATGATGACAGTGGATTGCCGATAATTCGCATTGTGCTTCTTGATATTACCGAGCGGAAAAGAACGGAAGGCATCCAGCTGTTCCTGGCACAAACCAGCAGCGGTAACACAGAAGAGCCATTTTTCTATGCTCTGGCAAGATACCTGGCACAGAGCCTGGATATGTTCTATGTATGCATAGACCGCCTGGAAGGGGATGGGCTGAATGCCACTACTGTTTCAGTATGGTGCGATGGACATTTCGAGGATAACGTTACCTATGCGCTGGCGGATACCCCCTGCGGTGATGTGGTGGGTAAAACAGTATGCTGCTTCCCCGCCAGCGTATGTAAGTTCTTCCCGCGGGATCAGGTACTTCAGGATTTGAAAGCGGAGAGCTATATCGGGGTAACGGTATTCAGTCACATCGGTTTGCCGATAGGTTTGATAGCAGTGATTGGGCGTAATCCCATAAATAACCCCAAGCTTGCTGAGGACATTCTTAAAATGGTTTGCGTCCGTGTTGCCGGAGAACTGGAACGTCTGGAGGCAGAAGAAGCCTTGCGCAAGAGCACAGAAGAGAATCTTAAAATACAAGAACAGCTAAATCAAGCACATAAAATGGAAATGTTAGGGCAGCTTGCCGGGGGTGTGGCACACGACTTTAACAACCTTCTAGCCGTTATAATGGGTTATAGTGCGGAACTAAGCAGAAGTCCGGCTCTGGATCGCCAATCCAGGGAGGACGCCGAAGAAATATTCAAAGCCGGTACACGGGCAAAGGGGCTTACCCAGCAGCTTTTAACCTTCAGCCGCAAACAACATATCCAAGCCAAAGTTCTTGATGTAAACGAACTGTTAAGCAACCTGCAAGGCATATTTTCCCGACTGATTAGCGAGCACATAGGTATAGTTAGTATATCTTCTCAGGAAAAAGCCATAATCAAAGCCGACCAAGGTCAGATCGAACAAGTGGTGATAAACCTAGTATTGAACTCCCGTGATGCGCTGACAATGGGTGGAAAGATCACAATAGAGACTTGCGTGATTGCCACTACCACAAAAGACATAGAATACCAGTTTCAAGTGAAGCGGGGCAAGTATGTGCAAATCTCCGTAAGTGATACCGGGGTGGGGATACCCAAAGGCATCCAGAATAAAGTATTTGAACCCTTCTTTACTACCAAGGGCAAAGGCAATGGGCTTGGAATGGGGCTTTCCACCGTTTACGGGATTGTGACCCAAGCCGGCGGTAGCATTATTATGGAAAGTGAGCCCGGGATGGGCACTACCTTTAAGGTGCTACTTCCCTATTCAGAAGAAGAACTTCCTGTAGAGCATGAAGTATTGACTGATACGAACTTGCATGGGAGCGGAGAGCTTATTTTAATTGTGGATGATGAAGAGCCACTTGCCGTCCTTATCCGGAAGATGCTTAGTAAACTTGGTTACGAGGTAACCCATGCCAATAGCGGAGCAGATGCGATCCATTTAATTGAAAGTGGTTTACAGCCTGCTCTGGTTATTTCGGACGTAATTATGCCGATTATGAATGGTAAGGAACTGGTGGATAATATCAAACAGATTATCCCGGATCAGAAAGTGCTGTTTATGTCCGGTTTTACAGATAATATCATAGTCCCCTTTGGTGTGATGGATAGTGGTATTCCCTTTATCCAGAAGCCGTTTACTTCATCGGAGATTGCCCAAAAAATAAGAACACTGCTTCCTGTTGCCTCCAAAGTTAGTAATAAGAGCATTAGAATTCTGATGTTAGACGATGAGGCGGATATTCTGTTTATTATGAACCGCACATGCAACAAGACTGGGCACGAGTTTAAAGGTGTAGGAGATTTAGAAGAAGCACTTCAGGAACTTGGCAACACCCAATATGATGTCCTCTTTATTGATGTAAACCTGAGGGGTATCACAGGTATGGAAGCGTTGCAAAGCATCCGTGCTGCCGGCTATAACCTGCCCGTCATTGCTATGTCCGGCGCTCTCGAACCTAAACAGGAAAAGGCAATGCAAGACTTGGGGGTGCAATGCATCCTGGAAAAATCCTTTGATATGATGCTGCTAATAAATGCAGCTGAAGAGATAGCACACAGTAGAGTTAACATATAGTACAACCATGAGCGTAGGTTATCACAGTTGTTGCCTGATTACCCACGCAGCAGCCATCATTCCCATAATTGCGGGCATATAGCTGATGGAGCCGATGGTTTTACGTTGGCGTCCGCGGGTGATGATCAGCTCATCGGGGCTTTCGATATCCTCATCCGGTTTGCTTGGGAGTTCGGAGGAATACACACAGGGGAAGGTACCACGGATTCCACGCCTGCCCAGAAACTTACGCACCCTTCTGGCAAGCGGGCAGTTATGGCTTTTATCTATGGTGGAAAGATGTATCTTGCTGGGGTCGGTGCGGTTTCCGGCACCCATCACGGCGATAAACTGCCTGTCCTCTCGCACTAGATACTCCAGCATGCCTATCTTTGGTCCCAGGCTATCTATGGCGTCTATGATATACTCCGCTCCCGTAAGCAATTCCGCACGGTTATCCTGATCGATAAACTCTGAGTGGCAGATTATCTGCGCCTGTGGATTAATGTCCAAAATCCTTGCCTGCATAACCTCTGTCTTGGGCTTACCTATACTTGAGTGCAGGGCAATTACCTGTCTGTTCAGGTTGCTGGAACCAACGGTATCAAAATCTATAAGAATAAACTTGCCTATCCCGGCACGAGCCAAAGCTTCTGCAGCGTATCCGCCAACCCCGCCTAAACCAACCACTGCCACAGAAGTCTGGTTTAGCTTTACCAGTGCTTCTGTACCGATAAGCAACTCGGTGCGGGAGAAATCAGTGCTTTGCATGGCGGTTAGTGTTTACCCCACAGAAAACGGGCACTTACATCCTGCAAGGCTAGCAAGTCAGGCATGCTTATCCCGCTGAGGGCAGAGCATTTCTTGAGCAGATCAAGCAGGCGCAACAGGGGATTATGCTCACCTTCGTGAACGTAATATTGGGTGATATCCGTCTCGAACAAAATGCGCTTATGCTTAAGCATATCGGTTAGCAAATCCTGCTTCTCTTCCTTCATTATACGGGAGCTGAGGGTAAACACCGCATCCAACTTCTTTAACTGCGAAAAGCCTTCCGTAGAGCCGGCGTAGCCATGGATAAGATAGGGCAGGGGATATTGCTTAAGGGTTTTGTATGCTTCTTCCTGATGCCCCACAATGTGTAGCACCACAGGTAAACGGTAATCCGCTGCCAGCTCCAGTTGCTGCACAAATTCCTTTCTCTGAACGGCTATCTCGGGGTTGCCGTTATCCAGCCCGATCTCACCAATAGCCCAAATGCTCTTCTCATCACACAGTTTTTTAAGGTCTTTCATATCAAGATCGCACTCGTCGAAGTTAGGATGAATACCTGCACTAAAGATTATGCGGGAATCGGGGTGCTGCATATGCCATGCTACTTCACTTTTACGTAGAGCGGAGGATACAAAGCGGGTGATTCCCTTTGCTTCTGCTTCATCAAGCAAGGGTTCCAGGGCGGTTATCTCTGCCAAATTGGCAAGGTGACAGTGGGCGTCGATTATATTCATGGTTTAAGCTCCGGCATTAAAGTGATGATTTCTTGGGCAGCGCGATATCCGGCATGCCCATCCAGGGGGCTGATCAGCTTGGCGATTACTCTCTCCCGGGCAGGAGCAGTTTGGGGGGCAGTTGAGAGAGCTTCGGTAATAGCTGAGAGCAGCTCTGCGAAAGTGTCTATGCGGATAGAAACGCTCTTGATTAGCTCGATAACATCGTCCATAGTGCGCTTGGTGGCATCGATACTGAAAGTGATAATGGGGCGGTTTACGATGCAGAATTCGGCAATCAGACTATTAGTATCGCCGATACAGACATCGGAGATCAGCAGATAAGGGTAAATATCCATGGCATCAATGTAATGAATGCCCGGCAGATTGGCAAGGTAATCGCGGTAATAACTACTCATCCGGGGATGCAGGGTAACAAGAATGTTATATTCGCCTACTAGAGATTGCACCTTGTTATACCACTTGTGCACTGCGCTCATCCCGGAGCCATCCCAGGTAGAGGAAAAGAGGATCGTAGCCTTGCTGTCATCCAGTTTCAGGGTGTTGCGGAGTGAGGCAAGCTGCTCAGGCGGGTAGGAATTATCAAACAGGGAATCGCTTTTGGGGTAACCAATCGCTTTCACGGGCTTAGCTCCCAGAGCTTGCAATCGTGCTACATCGTGGGCACTGGTCATCAGATAGCTATTGAACAAATTGTAGTAATACGCCTTGGGAAACCGCTTGAAATTATACGCCCCATGCTCCAGCCCAATCTTGATAATGCTTTTCACCGGATACTTCCAGGCAGCATTGCGAAACATTATCACTCCATCCGGGAAGCAGAACGGGTAAAGGTATATCTTGGTGGGATGATCCAGCATCGGCTTCAGCTTGGGGATCATGGATTTACTGCTAACCACAATATCCAGCGGGGCAAGGTGCTTGCGGATGTTGCAAAAGATGTAGTAATCGAAGCTATCCTCAATATGCAGCAGATACTGTTTCTTGGGGCGGATAAGCTTGGCTAGTTTCCATATAAGGTTATAAGGCAGATAAGCGAAGTAATAGGTGTAAACCACTTAGTTACCCATTTCAGCAGCTGTTAAACCTGTAACTACAGCGCTCAACACTTGCTCTACACTTACCATCTTCATACAGTTATGGTGTTTAAGCGGACAGGTGTTGCCCCCATGGCTGCCACAAGGACGGCAGCTTAGCTCCACTTCGAATACCTTGTCTCCGCTCCGATAGGGGTAGTATCCGATGCGCTGAACCGTGGGTCCAAAGATGGCATAAACCATGGTCTGCACAGCATTGGCAATGTGCAATGCACCGCTATCGTTGCATATCATCAGCTGACATCGGGCAATCACGGCTGCGCTTTCCAGGAGATTGGTAAGTCCTGCCAGATTCAGCACCGCAGCACTCTGTGTATCTTTCCGGATGGCTGTTTCAATATAATCACACTTCTGCTTATCTGCTTCTGCGCCAATCAGCACGATGTTGTTATCCCGTGCTATCAGCTCCTTACACAGCTCGGTAAAGGAATCCAGTTGCCAGCATTTGGTAGCCCAGATTGAGCCGGGAGCTATGGCTATACTGATCTTGCCGGGTAAGCTGCTAAGCATGGTATATGCTTTGGCAATATCCGCCGCAGAAGGGTATAGCTCCGTTTGCATATGGAATTCCAGGGGACTAAGCAGCTTCAGCAACTTCAGGTTCTTGCTAATCTTATGCATGTTATCCGGGTGCTTTATCTTGTCAGTAAGTAGCTGTGGAAACAAGCTGCGGTCAAACCCTATACGTCTGGGAATACCGCTTAGCCACAGCAACAGATGGGTTCTTGCGGAACTATGAGGACTAATCACCAGGCTATATTTGTTCTTCCGCAATAGATTTACCATCCTAAGCATGGTAATAATCGCATTCCTACGCTTGGCAAAAGGGATCACAGTCCTGATATAAGGGTTGTTTTCTAGCAGCTTAACGGCAGCGGGAACCACCAGCACATCTATACTGGCATTGGGGTAAAGTCGGTGCACCGCGCGGATCAGGGGTGTGATCAGGATCACATCACCAATGAAAGCGGTTTGCACGATCAGGTTGCTTTTATTTTCCATAAGCGGTAGTATTTATACCAAGTGCCCCAAGCGGTTGTCTTGCAGAGGTTAAACCCGTGGATGCCATCCAGAAAGCCACCCCGCAGGAGATACATTTTTATAAACGTGAAGGCACCTCTGGCAAGTGCTTTAGCGGGATTGGAGGTCTTGCCCAGGCTTTTCAGCTTCAGTGCTCCCAGATCTCCATAGCGGATCATCTTGGTAACATGCATTTCTTTGGTGGGGTAGGTGTGATGGTGAATAATACCTTTTAGCTTGCCCACGGAACCTGTGAGGATAAGTGATTCATGCACCACGGCATCGTTGTAAGTACCTTTGCTGCGATCAAACAAGGCAATGTGGGTTTCATTCTGCCACCCGCAGTAATTTATCCGCTTGCCAAGGTAGTAAGATTTGGCTTCCACTCTGTATGCGCTACAGCTAAAACCATTGTTGCGCAGACAGTTAATCTCATCTATCAGCTCCGGGGAAGCATACTCATCTGCATCAAGAGAGAACACCCAATTATTAGTTGCATAGGCAACGGCTTTCTGGCGCGCTTTGCCAAAGCCTTCCCATCCTTCCTGATAGAACACTTTAGCACCCATCTCTCTGCAAATATCAGCCGTGGAATCAGTAGAACCGGTATCCAGCACCACAATCTCATCTGCCCATGCAGCAGCAGCAAGACAAGGACGAATAATCTTGGCTTCGTTTTTTACGATCATGACTATGGAAACAGGTGTGTAGCTTGCATTATCGAGTGCCATTGTCCTTAATCCTTTCTTCATTCTAACGCATTCCTTGTTTGTTTATCCAGCCATAAATGTCAAGCGAAAATCCCTTTAGGCATTCGTCCTGTTCGTCTGTCCGAGTGCCAATTCATCTGATGGCACAAGAATATCAGCTACTTCTTGGATTCAGTTTCTTTACGATGACAAATAGAAAAGTAAAAGACACCACCGTTGTAATCGCATCAGCTGCGGGTAGGGCAAATACAAGTCCTTTGAACCCAAATAAACTGTTAAGCAAGTAAATGAATGGGATATACACCAATCCTTGGCGCGATAGAGCTACAATAAGTGCAGGAAGTGCCTTGCCCATGGCTTGCAAACTTGCCATCAGGATCATTCCGATTGCAGCGAAAGGAATGGCGAAAACATAAGCATCCAGAATTACCATTCCGATATCCATTATCTGCGGATCTTTGATAAAGGCAGAAATCAAAACCCGTGGAAACAGCGCAAACAGAGTTGTGAAAACCACTCCCAAACTCATACTGATGGTGATGGACGTGATGATCGCCTTCTTCATGCGCACATAGTTTCGTGCTCCATAGTTAAACCCGATTAACGCCTGCACTCCTATTGAAATGCCGATAAACACGAATATCGGGATAGACAGAACGCGGGATGCTACGCCCAGAGCTGCAATGCTGTGATCACCATAGGCAGAGGCTAGCTTGAAAGAAATAGTGTTCCCCACCCCCATCATGATTTGGCTAAGTGAAGCCGGGATACCGATGAACAGAATCTCTTTATAGCATTGCCAGCGCAAATGCAGATATTTCCTAGAAGGGGCTGCCAGGCTTTTCTTTCTCAGGTAATAGCTAAGGTAATAGCTCATCCCCATTGCCTGTCCTATCACTGTGGCAACGGCTGCTCCCGTAACATCCATGTTAAACACAAAAATGAATAGCGGATCCAGGATTATATTAGCCCCGGTGCCGATAAACAAGCCGTTCATGGCTTCCCGTGCTGCACCCTCAGCTCTCAGTAGCTGCACCAGGGTAAACTGGAGCATTACGAAAGGAGAGCCCAGGAGGATGATAAATATATAGCGGGAAGCATACTTACCTGTCTCTGCGCTTGCTCCCACGGACTGAAGAAACTGAGGGATCAGAAGAATTCCGATCAAACCGAGTAGGATGGACACAACAGCAGAGCTGAAGATAGCCGTGGATGTAGTCTCTTTTGCTGCTGCGAAATCCTTTTTCCCAAGTAAACGGGAGAGATAACTGCCTCCCCCGGTTCCAAAGATACCGGATATCGCCATTTGGAAGATAAACAACGGAAGCGATATCGATACTGCTGCCATCTGATAGGGATCGTTCAATTTCCCGATAAAAAAGGTGTCGGTAAGGTTATAGAGGATGTTTACCAGCATACTTAGGACACTGGGCAATGCCAAGAATAATATCGCCTTAGGGACAGGCAACTTTTCCAGGATATCTAATCTGCTGTGTTTCATGTTCCTCTAATCTTTTCACATTTTATCACCGCATTGCTTTTCAGCAGCCGTTATTTGTCAAGCAGGGCTTAGCACCGTGTGTTTATAAACACTCTCGATGGTAATTTAGGTAAAACTGCTTCCTTTCAATTTCCAAAGCCAGTTGGTTCTGCTCCCTGTCTATAACCCCACGTGACTCCCTCGTAATCCCCTCGTGATTCCGAGGTGGGACGAGGGATTCACGAGGGAATCACCTCGGCATGGCTAGGGATTGGTTTAAGTGGGTTATAAAGTGATGAGAGTAACGTCTCAATTAGTGGTGTATAAAGTCACAACAGGTAGAAAAGCACTATC
>CAYSGM010000081.1:0-13439 GCA_964430595.1 uncultured Candidatus Cloacimonas sp. | reverse complement strand
TTAATATTATATACATCCAGTTCCAGATTGCTTGCTGTTTGATAAGCTGATCCTTCAAACTTTATGTTCAATAATGACTCACTATGCGCTAAGGGATTGGGATAAGCTTCAAACTGCCACAAGTTGCTCCCTAAGGATGTAATAATGTCATCTTCATTTGCAACCGTTGTCTCATGCAAGTCGGCATTGCCGGCAAGGATATAAACACGTCCGGTGTCAATATGATCGTTGTATCCAAACCACGGTGCACCCACAGCAACATCGCAGTAGCCATCGGCATTGAAGTCTCCTGTTGCCTTACTCCAACCAAAATTGCGACTATCATATCCGCTGATGCCAAGCTGTACATAATCCAGTGATCCGTTCATGGAAGTGCTGCCCATCCATAGATAAAGGTATCCGCTATAATATCCCTCCTCGCTATCGAAACCCAACACATCCTGATATCCATCTCCATTCATGTCTCCATGCACAAAGGGATATCCGCTACCTCTTTCGCTGATATCGCTTGGAGGAGGAGGTTCGTATGCTGATAGATCCATGCTCCATACAGGTGAGAGAGTGTCGCTTCCTAACCACAAATGCTGGTAAGAGTCATA
The DNA here is from genome assembly GCA_964430595.1 of uncultured Candidatus Cloacimonas sp. Lineage (GTDB taxonomy): Bacteria > Cloacimonadota > Cloacimonadia > Cloacimonadales > Cloacimonadaceae > Cloacimonas. The sequence goes on along the minus strand of CAYSGM010000081.1, from coordinate 12,840 downwards.
TACAAGGCTTCCTGAGGTGAAATCATCATATCCATCACCATTCACATCGCCTAATGGACAAGACCATTTTTTTATTATGCTGTTGGAATCTTCACAGATCACCAGACTGTCCGCTTCCGGAAAATTGGGATTACCATAATAGAGAATGAGCTTGTTGTGGTCTTGTCCAGTTTCGAATATTGGTAAATGCAACAAACAATCGTCATACCCATCATCGTTAACATCGCCAATACCTGATAAAAATGGTGTCCAAGTATTGTTTGTCTGATATAAAAAAATGGGTTGTGCAAGAAAATCCACCCAAATTGTCACAATTGTGGTTGTCGGGTAATGCCGCGCTATTATTGCAACATCATCTCTATTGTCTCCATTGAGATCACCTATAGGTACAATTTTAAGCCACGATACCTCTGGGTTTGGGTAAGTAAGAATAAGTGAAGGAGTAGTCTGCGGATTTTGACCGCCATAATATACAGCTACTAAGTCTTCGTTGTACTGTGATGTTTGAAGCATTATAATATCTTCAATGCCATCCCCGTTTATATCACCAGCATTAAAAACACTGGCATAAGGACCTATCTGCCAGTTGTACGTGCCTGGAACAACAAAGTCTGGAACATTGTTGAAGTCTGGACCGCCCCAAAAGAAATAGAGTTTACCCCAACGATTTTGATCCATAAATGTTAAGGAAGGGTTCCATGCCCCTGAGGAAACCACTAAATCCCTGTATCCATCAGCGTTAAAATCCAAGCTTGCAATTGATTCACCAAATTCACTTCCGGAAAATTCACCACTCATGTAGGTCATGATATCAAGATGGTTGACAGCGAATATTGGTAGTGCAATCAGCATAATTAATGCTGCGTAAAGTAGGTAAAATAACCTATTCATGTTAGCCTCCATGTAGCTGGTGGTAAGTAATGAGATCGGGTAGGAGATATCTTCATAAGTATCTCAAACCGCAGGAATACATTAGAAAAGAAATTGATATTGTTGTCAAGAAATCCCTAACAAGCCAGCGAGTCTGGAGTCGATGTTGCCATTGGTAACTGCAAGTTATCGCTATGTTCACAGGCAACATGGACTTCAGCGATCCCCCGGGTGGCAAGGTGCCGCTGTAGTCCATCCGGCTGATAAAATTGGGGTAAAAAGCTATAAGTTTGGCAAAGCCGGATCGACTCCAGGCTCTGATTTTGGAAGCCAACATCCCTTCATGCTTCTCGAATCCCACTCTTTTAACTCTTAAACTCTTTTCCTCTTTTTTAAGCCCCTCTGCTCTTCTCCGCTCTCCTCTGCTCTTCTCTGTGTTCAAAAAATCCCCCTTTTTCTCCCTGTATTAAAAATAAACGCTAAATCTGTCCCAAAATCCAGAATCTGTCCCCCACACTACTATGAAAGCAGGTAATGTGCACCAATGCCACAGCACAAAAGCATTGACATTTATCCTGCCATTAAAAACATGGACAAGCTAAGATAAGTATAAATACATAAATAAAATAGACACCCTACAGGAGGATCAAATGAAAGCAAACGGTTGCCGTTACGGGACACATCGGGTTATGGAACCCAAGGGCGTGCTGCCCCAACCTGCAAGAGTGCTGAACAATGACATGAGCGAGATTTGGGATAACGAGCTGTTGTTGGATGTTATCCGCCTGAATGTTGATTCTGCCTCATTTCACCAGATAAAAGCCAAGTTGAAAGCCCAGGGGCATACAGATATGGAAAAAGCCTTTGCGGAACACGCTATGGACCTAACCACCCGCACCGGAAAACACAAGAACGAAGATACCGGTTCCGGCGGGATGCTGATTGGGCGTGTGGCTGCCATTGGCGATAAGTTTGAACAGAAAGAAGCCATAAAAGTGGGGGATAAGATTGCCAGTCTGGTGTCCCTATCCCTTACCCCGCTTAAGATTAAGCAAGTTAAGAGAGTGCTTTTGGATAAAGACCAGGTGGAGATCGAAGGTCAGGCGATCCTGTTCAGCAGCGGTATATATGCCAAGCTGCCGGATGATATGGACGAGAATCTTGCCCTTTCCGTGCTGGACGTTGCCGGTGCGCCCGCTCAGGTGGAGCGTTTGGTAAAGCCCGGTGACACGGTGGTTATCCTTGGTGCCAACGGCAAGAGCGGTATTCTGTGCAACGCCGTGGCTCGCGAAAGAGCCGGGGTTTCGGGTAAAGTTATCGGTATCGTGCGCAATGAAAGCTATATCCAGACCTGTAAGGATACCGGCTGCCATGAAGTGATTATTGCCAGTGCCACAGATGCCATCACCATAGAGAAAGAGGTTTCCCGCCTCACCAACGGCAAGATGGCTGATGTGGTGATAAACGTGGTGAACATTGAAGATACCGAGCTGCCCTCCATTATGGCATGTAAGGACAGGGGTCTGGTGTATTATTTCTCCATGGCTACCTCCTTTACCAAGGCTGCTTTGGGCGCGGAAGGTATTGGTGCGGATGTGGATATGATCCTAGGCAATGGTTATGCCCACCATCACGCTGCCATTTCTATAGACCTGCTACGCAGGAATCCTATCCTGATGAAGCTGTTTAAAGAGCGCTACACAGACTAAGCCGGAGCTGATATATGGCTAAGATTACCGATATAAAAAGCATTGCCACAGTCGAGCAGTGGAACGACTGGCATTGGCAGCTAAAGAACCGCATCACCACCTTTGAGGAACTGGCAAAGTATATTGAATTGCAAGAGGATGAGAAGGCTGTAGCCACAACTAACGCATTCTCCTTCCGCATGGCGATTACTCCGCACTACCTGTCCCTGATAGACCACAGCAATCCCTTTGACCCCGTGCGCTTGCAAGCCATACCGCGCATTGCGGAGAGTGACTTCTCGCTGTCAGACATGGCAGATCCACTGCATGAAGATGCGGATTCTCCCGTTCCGGGCATGACGCACCGCTATCCGGACCGTGTGCTGCTGCTGCTTACCGACCAATGCGCCATGTATTGCCGTCATTGCACCCGCCGCCGTAAAGCGGGTGAGAATGATGCGCCGATGCCTAAGGACAATGTGGACAAAGCCATAGAATATATCCGCGAACATACCGAAGTACGGGATGTAATCCTTAGTGGTGGCGACCCCTTAACCATGGGAGATGAGCGCCTGGATGAAGTGCTGCATAAACTTAGCCAGATTGAACATGTGGATATCGTCCGCATCGGCACTCGCTTGCCTGTGGTGCTGCCACAACGCATTACAGATAGCCTTTTAGCGGTATTAAGGAAGTATAAGTTCGTGTGGCTGAACACGCATTATAACCACCCTTATGAGCTTTGCAGCGATGCAGTAGCAGCTTTGGCAAAGCTATCCGAAGCAGGCATTCCCTTAGGCAATCAATCCGTGTTGCTAAAGGGCATCAACGATAATGTGGATGTGATGAAGGCTTTGGTGCATAAACTGGTGAAAAACAGGGTTCGCCCATACTACATATATCAGTGCGACCTCTCTGAGGGTATCGCCCATTTCCGGACTCCCGTGTCCAAGGGGATAGAGATTATCGAATCCTTGCGCGGGCATACCTCCGGGCTGTGCATTCCTACCTTTGTGGTGGATGCTCCGGGCGGTGGGGGTAAGATACCGGTGATGCCTAACTACCTTATTTCCCAAATGCCCGGCAGAATCATCCTTCGTAACTACGAAGGCTTTATTACTGCCTACACGGAACCCGGCTTCACTGCTATTGAAGAAGATAAATACCGTGCTCAGTGCCCTTCCGAACGCAAGTCTCAGGAAGGAATCATGTCCCTGATGCGCGGCAAGAAAGTATCAATCGGTCCCGCGGAGACAAAGCGCAACCTGCGTAGAAAGCCCTAAGGGACAATTATGTTAATGCCTTGGATATCCGACGATTGCTGGAAGAAACTGGCAATCGTCGGTATTTGTAAGAACGCTGGGAAAACTACCACCCTGAACGCAATACTAAAGCATCATAATGCCTTCAAATGGGGTGTTATGAGCACCGGTCGTGACGGCGAGGAAGAGGATGTGCTGTATAAGACTCCGAAGCCGCGCGTCCATCTAAACAAGGGGAGCATCTTTTGTGCTAATGCCTTGTGCATGGATGCTCACGGCTCGGCGGTTACCATGTTGAAGAAAACAGCCTGGCAGAGTGGAGGAAAGTCACTTTGGATAGCCAAAGCGGAAGCGGATCTCATGACAGAGATTGGCGGACCACAAAGCGTTTCCGCGCAAGTTGCCTGTGCCAATGAACTGCTAAGCCAAGGTGCGGATAAGGTGCTCATAGACGGATCTTTGGATAGGAAGTCCATTGCTTTAAGCGACAGCCTGGATGCCATTATTCTTGCAATTGGGGCAAGCTTTGGCAACTTAAGCTCCATACAGGCAGAGCTGATGCGCCTGCTTACCTTATCATCCATACCAGTCATGCAAGATATAAGCGCTTCGATACGAAAACGCCTGTTAGGCAGTGAGACGGTTCATGTTAAGCACAATGGCAATTGGCAGGACACACAGCTAAAAAGCCTTATCGGAGCAGAGAAACAGCTTGTTTCGTTGTTACATGATACCGCCAGTCCCAGCCATATCTACATCCCTTCAGCTTACACAGCAAGCATAAATACCCGCATTGCAAAGCACCTGAAGCTCAAAATCGTATTCCGCCATCCTGAATGCTTAAAGCTGCCAAGCCAAGACCTTGATACCTTCATCAAAGCCCATCACCCGCAATGCCTTATCCCCTTTAATATCAAAGCTATAACCCTTAATTCCCATGCGGTTGGCGCATCGCCTTTAGATGCTGACGAACTGCGCTATAACTTAAGAAAGCACTTTCCCGATCTGGAACTTATTGACACTATGGAGGCTAGCATCTTATGAATGATAGAGATGTGGTCACTAACCTGACAGTAAACTTGGGGCTATTTTCTAACATAGTGCTATCCCTGTTAAAGACCTCTATAGGTATCATCGGGCACAGTCCGGCGCTGCTGGCAGACGGGATAAATTCCTCCTCTGACGTGGTGTATTACATTGCCGTGAAGATATTTATGCACCATGCCCGGAAGCCGGCAGATAAGGAACACCCCTACGGTCACAGGCAGTTGGAATCCATCTCTGCAATTGTGGTAGGTGCATTCATCTTAACCACCGGTATTGCCATCTTCTGGGAATCCATAAACAAGGTTTACGAGATAATCACCAAAACAGAAACCGGGCAATCGGCATCGATATGGGCGTTAATAATAGCCCTTTTCACCTTTAGCTTGAAGCTATATCTCTTTTATTACACACGCAGGAATGTGCGCATTACCCACAATCCCACTCTCAAAGCATTGGCAAACGACCATTTGAATGACATTATGGCATCTGTGGCAGTGGTTGTGGGCGTGCTAATGGGCAGGCTTGGTTTTTACTGGATGGATCCCGCCGCAGGGGCAATAGTTGCCATCTACATCATCAAAACGGGCATAGAGATCGTGATGGATTCCTCCAGCGAGCTAATGGACAGCGTTCCTGATAACGAATTCAGCAAAGAACTGCAAGCCGAAGCACTCACAGTAAAAGGAGTGATGCGCATCGACGAACTTGGCGTGCACCGCTTTGGACCCTATTATACGGTGAATATGACCATAGAAGTGGATGGAGTGATCAGCGTTGATGCCGGACACCAGATATCACACGAAGTGGAAGAAAAGCTCCTGGAAAAGTATAGCAGCGGCTTGCGTAGAGTGTATATCCACTACCACCCCTTTGATCCACGAGGCACGGAAAGTCCATTCCCGCCCACTATCAATCCCAAAGGAGATAGCGTATGAATTGGGGAAAGCACATCCTTTTCTCGCTAATAATCATCCTGCTTGTCAGCTTCAGTTTATATAGCCTGTTTACACCTACCAGTCAAGCTAAAACAATCCCTAATCAAAATCTCAAACCACCCGATCCCTGGATTACGGAAACTGTTCCTCCCGGCGGCAGTATTTTCTCGGTATTGGAAAAGCAGGGGCTACCCTTAAAGGAGATTGCTCTGCTATCATTCAGTTTTGGCGATTACATTGATGTAACCACCATTCAGCCGGGCGACACCCTGAAGATATTATTGTCTAAGGATAAACAGCACATAGACAAGATGATGTTCGTGCAGGAACCCACTCTGCGCCATCACTTTACGGTTACGGGAGATTCCCTTGCTTACACTCTGGAAGCCCTGCCGGTTACCAAGCAACAGCGTATCATCGAGGGCACCATGCAAGGGACTCTGGATGCTACTTTGCTGGCAATGGGGCTGTCACCCAGAGATAAACAGAACATTAACAACGGACTGGAGGGCGAGATAAACTTCCAGCGCGATGCGCGTAACGGCGATAAATTCAAGGTGTTTGTGGAAGAGCGGATATTCGAAGGCAAGACATTGCCCGGCAGGACGCTGTACTATGTTCAATACAGCGGTGAACGTACCGGAACGCATGAACTTTTCCGCTTCGAGGATAAGGAAGAAAACTCCGTACTGAACGGGCTTTACAATCTGGAAGGCAAGAGTAACAGCACCAGCGGGGTAGGCTTTCCTCTTTCTGTAATCCATGTTGTTTCCAAATTCGGCAAACGGATTGATCCCTTCTACGGACGCTGGGCAAATCATCAGGGCATGGATTACCGTGCCAGGGGCGGAACACCTGTGTATGCCGTTGCCAATGGAACAGTTACAGCCGCGGCTTATAGCGGAGGCTGGGGCAACGAGGTAAGGATTAAGCATCCAAGCGGTTTATCCTCCCAATACGCCCATCTTTCCTCTATGTCCGTGCATCGGGGTCAGACGGTAAAAAAAGGGCAGATTATCGGCAGAGTGGGCTCAACTGGCAGATCAACCGGTGCACATCTGCATTTTGGCTTAATGTCCGGTAAGGGATTCATCAATCCTACCAACCTCAAAATGGTGGGAGCAGAGAAGTTAACTGATGCTCAGATGGCAGAGTTCAAGCTTCAGCAAACTATTATCCGCACCCAGATGCTGAACCTAAACAAACCACCACAGGTAGCATCTAACAAGCAATAGTCAGCTATTCAGTTGCTTCGGGTTTGGTATTTTCGGTTTTCTTAAGATCAAACAAATCTTTAAAAAAGGAATCGTAATACAACACGGTTAAGCCCCCATCGGCAGCATACATCACATGCACCGTTCTGGTGGTGGACAAGAACCAGATTAACTGCTCTGTATCTTCATCGTAGTGGTTCTTTTCACCGTGCATTTCAGAGATGGTCTTTATTACATATTGGTCATTATCTTCGGTATTTTCGGGCTTATACTTCACGAACCAGCCGATGATGCGTTTGCTTTTCGGCTCCATAAAAGTAATCACCGCTTCAATAAACTTGTTCTCTTCAGAAAAAAAGCGGACTAAATCCTTATCGGAATCCTTGGCGAAAAAGCTATGTGAATTGAGGATGGAATCTGCCTGAGCAAAGGTTATGGCATAGGACAAATTGAACAAACCGGTTTGAGCATGTAAGCCCAGCCCGCATGTAACAAGGAATAACAGGATGATAATCTTATTCATTTCGTTTCCACTCAGTATTAATGTTTCCACAATTGCAGTTGCTCCTGTTGCGTCAATTAAAATCGGATTGCACGTTCTGCTTGACAAGAAATCCATGTTGAAAAACAGTCAAAATCAGGAGTTTTTTATATGATTGAAGTGTTGAACGAGAAATGCGTCGGCTGCGGAGCTTGCATTCGTGCCTGTGCTTATGACGCCATCAGAATTGAAGATAAACTTGCTGTTATTGATACCGATAAATGCACCCTTTGCGGCGCATGTGTCCAATCCTGCCCATTTGAAGCCATACTAATCCGGAAGCACTCCGAAAAGGGAGTTGACAAAGCCGATTACAGCGGTATCTGGGTGTTTGCCGAGCAGAAAGACGGCATTATCGCACCTGTGTCCTACGAGTTACTTGGCAAGGGACACGAGCTTGCCGAAGAGCTTGGCGCAGAGCTTAGCGCTGTTGTTTTTGGGCATGATATCGAAGCCCTTGCCTCGGTGCTTATCGCTTATGGAGCAGATCAGGTTATCATGGTGGATGATCCCGCCCTAAAGCATTTCCGCGATGAGCGTTACAGTAAAGCCCTCACCGAACTTGCTCAGAAGTATAAGCCAGCCGTTATTCTTGCAGGTGCCACCGTTACCGGGCGCAGCTTCATTCCCCGCGTGGCAATTCATCTTCATACCGGCTTAACCGCGGATTGCACAGGCCTGGCGATAGACGAAGCCACAGGTAACCTGCTCCAAACCCGTCCTGCCTTTGGCGGTAACATTATGGCTACCATTTTAACCGCGAATCACCGTCCTCAGATGGCAACGGTGCGACATAAAGTAATGAACCCCATGCCCAGGGACGACTCACGCAGCGGAATAGTAATCCAGGAACAGATAAACTTCGAGCTTGATGATGAAGTAAGCACCTGGCTTGGTTTCGAAAAAGAAAAGACCAATCTTATCAACATCACCGAGGCTAATGTGATCGTCTCCGGTGGCAGAGGCATCAAGGACGCCAAGAACTTTGCCATGATAGAAGAACTTGCCGAGGCTTTAGGCGGTGCCGTAGGCGCATCTCGCGCCGCTGTGGATGCAGAGTGGATTCCTTACTCGCACCAGGTGGGGCAAACGGGCAAGACGGTTAAGCCCAATATCTACCTTTCCATCGGCATCAGCGGGGCTATCCAGCACCTTGCAGGGATGTCCAGTGCAGATTACATAATCGCGATAAATAAAGACCCTGACGCACCCATCTTCAAAGTAGCCGATCTCGGCATAGTGGGTGATTTGTTTGAAGTATTGCCCAAACTTACAAAGAGGATTAAAGAGCTAAGAGCATGATTATCAAACCTTCGGTCAGTGTGATCAGCCCTGATCGAGTGGAACAAGGAATTGATTTACATCTTAATTGCTTCCCCGTGGAAGCAGAGGATATGCGCCTTGAAATTGACGCATCTGTTGCCTATACGCCTCTGATCAATTCCCATGACCATTTGATCGGCAATTGGGTTCCCCGCGCGGGCGATAAACGCCCCTATCCGAACTCTCACATCTGGGTGGAAGATATGAAGAATTCCTTCAGCTTCCACGAACGTAATGTCTTCTGGACAAATGATGGGTTATTCAGGCTCTCTGAACCGCATTCTTTGCTCTTAGCCAGGCTTGGCGCATACAAGAGCATGTTTTGTGGTTGTGGCGTAGTTCAGGATCATGCTCCCGTGCAAGATGATTTTTACTACGATAGCATGCCGATAAACGTCCCACGCACTTTCAGACAGTGTCACTCCATCACGCTTGGCAACTGGTGGGGCGGAGAAAGCCCCGAAGATGAAATGATGCTTGCCTTGGAAAAGATGCCCTTCATCATCCACCTCGGTGAAGGCACGGATGGCATCACCAAGGCAGAGTTTGGCGAGTTATTGCGCCGTGGATTGCTAAAGAATAACACCCTGATGATTCATGGTATCGCCTTCAGCGCAGAAGAGATAGCCACCATCGCCATGATCGGTGCATCTGTGTGTTGGTGTCCCAGCTCGAACTATTATCTGATCGGCGAAACCTTCAAGATCGACACAGCGCTGAAGTGCAAAGCAAATGTATGCATCGGTACGGATTCCACCATGTCCGGCGGAGTGAACCTGATTGCCGAGTTACATACCATCAAAGAGCATTTCCCCCATATAAAACCCAATGAACTCTACCGCATGATAACCCAGAATGCGGTTAAAGCCCTAAAGCTTCCCGCTCCCTATGGAACGCTTAACCCTATGCAATGTAACAACCTACTACTGGTGGACATGATAGAAAAAGATCCTTTTGAGAACCTGTTCACCATCGAGGCTGCCACCATAAAGCTACTAATCGTGGATGGAATCCCGCGGTTCGGGGATAGTAAGTGGATGGAAACGCTTAATCTAAATGAAGATACATACACCCAGTTCCGCACCGCCAACAAAGAGAAGTTCGTGCTTGGCGATCCCATGGAAATGAATGACCAAATCGACGCCGTGCTAGGCTACCACAAGGATTTCCCTTATCTGCCCTTTTAATCGTTGTGGCAGATTACGGTGTCTGCCAATTATCCGTAGGGGTGGACGCCGTTCCGCCCAGATGGAGCGGTTTGTATGTCGCATCGGCGTGCGACACTACCGTAGGGGCGTTCGGCTGAACGCCGGATACTAAATGGAAAAGCACCTTAATATCAACGAAATATTCTATTCACTCCAGGGTGAGTCCAACTACGCCGGCTATCCCTGCGTATTCATCCGCCTCTCCGAGTGCAACTTACGCTGTAGCTACTGTGACACCCAATACGCCTTTGGCAAGGGCAAGTCCCTTGCGATCAGCTCCATCATGGAACAGGTGAAGGCATTTCCCTGCAAACTGGTGGAAATCACCGGCGGAGAGCCATTGTATCAGGATGATGTGGCAGATTTGTTCACCGTCCTGCACGATGCAGACTACAAGATATTGCTGGAAACCAACGGCTCTTTATACATGGGCGAAGTGCCCGATTATGTGATAAAAATTGTAGATGTGAAAACCCCGGGCAGCGGTATGGGGGAGAGCTTCATGAAGTGGAACCTTAAATGCCTAAACCCCCATGATGAACTGAAATTCGTGATCACCAGCTATCACGATTACCGCTTTGCCGTAGACTTTATCGATGCTAACAAGCCTCTGGTAAATGCCATCCATTTCTCTCCCGTGCAAAGCCTGTTACACCCCAACGACCTGGCTGCCTGGATGCTGGAAGACGGAGTTAACGCCAAACTTTCGCTCCAGCTTCATAAGTTGTTACAAATACCATAGTATTAAGAACGAAGCTAAAATTCTCCCTATACCACCCCTTGGATTCCTGCTTAGTAACGATGTTCATTACTTACTTTGTCCATGCTTATCCGAAGGTGAGCCGACCGGGATCTGACCATGAGCTCATCGGGCTTTTGCCCGTTCATCCCCCGTTCAACCATCTTCCGGTGCGGGTTTGGAAAGCAAGGAAGCTGCATTGTATAAGACAAAAAAAGGCAGGGTGCTAAGTCCCTGCCTTAATAGTATATATGCGCCTGACGTTAGGCAAACTTAGAGGTAATGTCCTCCATGGCAGGCAGGCGATAAACCTTGAATTGGTCTATGCGAATGGCGGGATCGGAAACAAACTCTATCTGATCCTTGTAAGATGTAAAATCCTCATTGTGTTGGCGGATGTGGCTTAGCAGATCGGGGTTAACGGCGATACGCAGGGTTTTATCCTTGATAAAATACTCGCTGCGTCCCAGCCAGCGGTAAATCCGCATAGTAACCGCATCTTTGCTGATCACACGCCCGCTGCCGTTGCAGAATGGGCAGGGATCGGAGAAATTGGCGATCAGGGTGCTGCGCATGCGCTTACGGGTAACTTCCACCAAGCCAAGCTCGGTGAAGGAATAAACTTTATTCTTGGCACGGTCGCGGCGCAAGCCCTTCTTAAGGGTGTCCAGAACTTCCGTTTTATGCCTTTCATCCACCATATCAATGAAATCTATGATAATAACCCCGGAAAGGTCACGCAGCCTTATCTGGCGGGCTACCTCGGCGGCTGCCTCAACATTGGTTTTGCGGACGGTTTCATCGTAATGGGTTTTACCGGTAAAACTGCCGGTATTGATGTCGATAGCAACAAGAGCTTCGGTCTGCTCTATCTTCAGGTTGCCGCCGCTTGGCAGGTAGATACGGCTGTGAAGGGTGGTTTCAATCTTCTTTTCTATCGCCCAAGCGTCAAATATGGGGGAATCCTCTTTGTAAACCTCAACATTCTCTATCAAGTCGGGGGAGATTTCCTCAAGCTGGGAAATGATGCTTTTGGCGAAGGCTTTATCGTCTATCACCAGGCGGTCAACATGCTCGCCGAAGAGATCGCGGATCAGGTAGTTCTCCAGGGCATTTTCTTCAAAGACGCAGACAGGAGGCTTGGCGAACTTAAGCTGTTTGTCTATGAGGCGCCAGGTCTTTGCCAGTGCCTTGTATTCGTTGCGGAAGTCATCCTCGTCACAGCCCTCAGCCTCGGTGCGGACAATTAGTCCGTAGGTGGGATCTTTGATGGCGGAGAGGATGTTGCGGATGCGGGTGCGCTCGTTCTGGGAGTATATCTTGCGGGATATGGCGATTTTATTCTTGTTGGGGAACAGCACCAGATACTTTCCGGGGATGGAGATTTGCCCGGTGAGGCGCGCACCTTTGGAGCCGATGGGACCTTTGTGCACTTGCACTACAATTTCCTGCCCTGGCTTTAGCAGTTTGCTAATCTGGGAGGAATCGGCGGGATTGGTTCTGGCGCGGGGCTTGTCGTTCTCGAATACATCCAGGAAATCCATAACGATATCGCTGTAATGCAGGAAGGCGGTGCGCTCCAAGCCAATTTCTATAAAGGCGGCACCCATGCCGGGAAGCACGTCTTTCACGATTCCCTTGTAGATGTTGCCGACGGGGTTTTGTTTGTCACGACGCTCTACAAAGAGCTCCACGAGGCGGTTATCTTCGAGGACGGCAACCCGCTTTTCCAGGGGGTGCACGTTCACGATGATTTCGGTGTTAAAACTATCTTTTTTCACAATTAATCCAATTTGTATGGTAATAAGTATTGCCACTCTCCGGTGGCGGGGATTTGGCGCAACGCGCGCTCTAACTGGACAGCAGGATCCGTGGACATTTGCATAGCCTGCTTCATTTTCATGATGTCCGAGTTCTTCAAGGCTTCCAGGAAGGTAGTCTTGGTGGGGAAGTTTATAGCACTGTAACTCTTGGAGTTAACGAGGCTGGCAACTTTGGCAATAGAAGTTTCAA
>CAYSGM010000080.1:0-13715 GCA_964430595.1 uncultured Candidatus Cloacimonas sp. | reverse complement strand
CAGATACAGGTGGATATATTCTAGCTCCCCCGGGAGAAGAAAATGTGCTGGACTACATGCGCAACTATGCGCATCCTAAAGTAAAGACTCAGATTCCCAATAGTTCAGATAATATACTGTAGAACAGATAAGTAAGAATCTTGTTTGGTAAGCTTGCATGGCAAGCTGAAGGAAGTCGTGCGCAAATCTGTGTGTTTTTGGTGAGCGTCGCTCGCGAGCGACGCTCACCAAAAAAACTTGACCTGAACGCTAAGTATAAAATCAATTGTCTCCAGCCCTGAGAACAGGGTTGAAACATCGAGCAACTCTGTCTATATAATTGGTAAATAAAACACTAACATAGAGAAGTTGGGTTTCTTCCGGTTGTGACTTTATACACTACTTAATGAGACGTTACTGGAAGAATAATGGGTTTCACAACGGGTATTAACTACTCAGGCAGGTAGAACATCCGTTACATATTCGGTTTCAAGAATGGGACTTCATAATCGTATTTGCACACGCCTCGTGTGCTAACAGCCTCCATTGACTGCCGAGGGCGGCTGTCTTTACAGAATTGTGGCTATTCTATCTGGTAGTGCAGGATAACGGCTTTAAGTTAAACCCTTGAACCGGTTTACTTAACTGTTTTGATTTTAGCCACAAAGAGCTCTTTGTCATAATATCCCTCGGCAGAGCTCTCCAAGGTAGCACCGGCAATGGGCAGTGTGGCAGTGAAATCACCAACTACTATCACTTCGCCTTTACTATCGGTAACCATATGCCGTACGGATTCTTCGGCGGATGCAGGAGCACCTAAAAGATGTTTCCATACGCCGTCTTTGTCTGTTTCCGCTACAAAGAGTCCATCATCACCGGAATCGTTAATTACAATATCATCCATAATCATGCTGTTATTGAAGTTGCCACCCATCACCACATTGCCATTGGGCTTCAGGGTGATTGCCACGCTGTAGTTACCATAATCACCACCGCAAGCGTTTGACCAGAGCCAGTTACCAGCCGGAGATATCTTTGCTACCATAATATTGGCATAATCGCCTGAGTAATGCTCCTTGTCCAGGGTAATCGTTTGGTTGAAGTTGCCGGTTATATACAGGTTTCCGTCCTTGTCACACACCATGTCGTTAACAGAATCAGTGCTTTCACCACCGAAGGTTTTCGCCCACAAGGCATAGCCTTTGTCGTCAAACTGGCAGACAAAACCATCCCAATCGCCGTTGCTGATCAGAATTAGCTCTGTATCAATGAACATCTCAATATCAAAATTGCCGGCAATGGCAGGTTGCTCTTGGTGATTCAGTACCAGCTTGTTGATGTAGCCATCGGAAACCAGCTTAATCGGCACTGCCCAGTCGGTGTTTCCCTTGCTGTTCAACCTTGCCAGAAAGAAGGCAGGAAATTCCTCGGAAGTGCTTAGTTCTACTTTATCCATTTGCAGGCTATTGGTAAAATTACCCGCCAGATAGATGTTATTCCGGGAATCCACTTGCAAACCGAAAACGGTTTCTGACTCTTCGTTGCCAAAGGTTTTCACCCATTCCCAAGCTCCGGCATCGGATATCTTAGCCACGAAGATGTCGTGATGGTAATCCCCAACAGATTGCTTGCTAATACTGCCAAAAGAGGCTGTTTGCACAAAGTTTCCCGCTGCATAAATCCCTCCTGAGGGACTGATTGCGATAGCGAGGGCGTTGTCTGTGTCTTCCCCACCCGCAGGAAGTGCCCATAGCAACTTACCGCTGCTATTGTATTTAAGGATTAAGATGTCTTCACCACCCACCGGGGACAGAGTTTTGCCATCATACTTAAAATCACCAAAGAACTTGGTTGCCAAATATACGTTGTCCTGTTTATCTATCGCCATGCCATTTACGGCGATGCTGGAGCAGTAGGTTTGCACCGCCCAGTCCCACGCCATAGCGGCATTTAAAACACTGAAGCTTGTAATAAGCAATATCGCGAATATAATTGATCTCATTGGTTTATCTCCTTGGGTTTTAGCGACAATATAGCTGAAGCATTTGCTTAAGCAAGCACGCAGTTGGGTATAATCCATTAGTTGAATCCTCTCATATCTTACAGTTCTTACACCAGTCTCATTAAACTAGAAGGTGATAATCCTGGCAGCTTTAAAAAAGTGTCCAGCCGGAGCTTGACAAGAAACGTATAGGTGTTACTAATGGCAAACGAGGTAAGAAATGATTAACTCACTTAAAGTCCTATTTGTTGATGCAGCCACCGGCTTTTATAAAATGAAACGCTACCCTTTGGGTGAGTTCCTGGGCACTGTGGATTTAGGCTTGCATCTTGCTGGTAAATATAACTCTTTAAACATCGGCGTGGGAGTGCTTGCTGGCTCTATCTTCCCCGGCTCGAACCGTTTAGTTTTCACTGGGTTTTCTCCGTCCTGGGGAGGCTTTTATATATCCTCCATGGGGGGAGCAGGCTTGGTGTTTGACGATCTAGGCATCTCCATGCTGTGCATCATGGGCAGGGCTTGCCGGACTTCTGTTCTGGTGCTTAACCGCAAGCACGGAGAAGAGATTGAGTTGGAGCTTCTGCCAGTAAATCCCTCTGCTATCTGGAAGGAAGAGGAAGGTGGAGTATATGCTATGATGAAGCATACCCTGAAGGACTATCAAAGCCGTTACGAAACCGATCCCCGCATTCTGGCAGTGGGACCAGCAGCTGAATATAGCGATATTGGGGCAATTGTATCCGCTCCTGTTGTTTCCGGCAAACTAAGCCATGTGGATACCTGGGCGGGACGCGGAGGTATGGGTTCTAAGCTATTCCAGCAGCATGGAATATGCTCCATTATCTATGGCGGCACTCATATAGATGAGGATTTCCGGGATCGGAAGCTTGCCGATGAATGGTTCGAAAAGCGGTATCAACTGAAGCTGATTGCCAAGGATATCGAATCCACCAAGAAGTATCGGTTCGATCCAGATTTTGATACCGGAGGTACCTTCGGCGTGAATTACGCCTCCAATGCCGGGATACTTTTAGCATTCAATTACCGCAGCATATACTGGAGCGAAGCACAACGCCTTGCCTTCCACGAGAAGCATATCAAGAATCACTATTTGAAGCAGTTTAACACCGAAACCATTGTTCCGCGTCAGTTTGCCACATGTGGTGAACCCTGTGTGGCAGTGTGCAAGAAAAACAATGGCAAGTTCAAAAAGGATTATGAACCATACCAAACCATGGGACCTTTGGCAGGGATATTTGATCAGCGGGCGGCAGAATTACTGAACAGAACCGCAGATAGCCTTGGTTTTGATGCTATTTCGGCAGGTGGTATGATTAGCTGGATGTTCGAGTGTCTGGTGGATGGCAGCATAGCTCCTGCTGAGCTCGGTCTGATTGACAAGCCCCGTTGGGACGTGGAGAACTTCGCCACGGTAGAGGATTCCATGCACAATGCAGAACTGGGGTGCCAAATCCTGCTGAACTGCATTGGTAAAGACCGTAAGATAGACATCAGCGAAGGGGCAAGGAAGTATGCGCGTCGCCTGGGCAGAAAAAAGGGCTGCAATTTACTGAACAACTTCGTGATAAACTCCTTCGGGCGTAAGGGCTGGATGGTGCCAAACCAATACTGGACGCCGGGAGTCCTATCCCCCATGCCTGCTACCGGTAGGTATTACATGCACTATTCACAGCAGTATCTCGCTCCTCGCTTACTGGGGAAAATTAACGTGGATAGGATGAAATCCGAGCTTATGCTGGACAACCTGGGGGTATGCAGGTTCCATCGTGCCTGGGCAGAGGAAATGCTGCCGGATATTGTGGAAGCTATCTTTGGCATGAAGGCAGATTTGTTACTTGGCTCACACATCACTTCTCGCAGGATAAACTGCCGGAATGCTTCCGTTTTCTGGGAGTCGGAACGCAATATCGATTTTGTTTGGGAATACCTGAAAAGGCAAAAAGAAACCATCCACACCCAGGATGAGACTCTGGATTACTGGCTGAACCGGTTTTCCGAAGATAAACGGAGCGCTGCCATGGACTATTGGTACGAAATCCGCAAGGGTATAGATGAAAGTTTACGAGAGTTGTAAACCTGCAAATGAACCGTTTTAACACTAATTAATCCCTTCATTCAGAATACTGTTGTAACTGCTTGCATAATGGAGCTTTCCTGCTTTCCCCATGCAAGCAGTCCCCTATCACACCCCACCTTAACCCCACAAAGAGAGGTCAAGGTGAGGTTTGATAGTGGTTAAGAAGCAAGGAATAAGCACTTTCTGCTTGACAGAATTATTTGTTTTAAATCCTATTCTCTGACGAGGATAAAAGTATGCCAAAACGTAGAACCCTGATTATGGAAGAGCTTGACCCCCAAAGCATTGACAGCGTTACCGATGCTCAAAAGCAGTTTTATGCTTCCATGGGATACAAGCCATATTTGAATGCTGACGAGAAGATAGTCTGGCTATCTCCCGAGCTACATAGTTTACGTATTCACGCTAAAGTAAGACGTCCCTTTATTCAAAGGTTGGTACCTAAGAAAAAGATAGTAGTTCCCCAGCGCAGACGACGCAGGCATTGGTTTACAAAGCTTATACGCCACAATTGGTTGTTATTCCTGATCATCATTGGGGTAATGGCGTTTGTGTTATATTACATGAACTACTTCATGTTAACCCCTTAAGGAGCTTTAAAGAGTTTTGAATATATTATTAACCAATGACGACGGCATCTTTGCTCCGGGAATCAGAGCTTTAGCAGCAGAGCTGAAAGCTGCCGGACACAAGCTGACTATTATCGCCCCTGATCGCGAGCGCAGTGCTGCATCGCATTCGCTTAGTTTGAGAACTGATATCCACGTGCAAAACATTGCGGATAATGAATATGCAGTTAGCGGGACTCCTGTGGATTGCACTGTTATTGCCTTGCAAAAGATATTAACCGAGCCTGTGGATTTGGTGATTTCCGGTATTAATGCCGGGCAAAATATGGGTGAGGATGTTCTGTACTCAGGAACCGTTGCTGCTGCTGTAGAAGCATCACTGATGGGAATGCGTGCTATTGCCATTTCTATCAATTCCTATAGCAACCAAAAGTTTGAAGTGGCAGCCAAGTGGATGCGACGAATGCTGGATATGGGTATTGATCAATTGGCGCAAACGCATGGAGTTCTGAATATCAACATCCCAAACATCGAGTTTGAGGCGATCAAAGGCATAAGGCTTACAAAAACTGGTCACCGCAAATACTATAATTTCATCAAGGTTATCGAAGAGCACGAGAAGGAATTCAGCTATAGAGTAGGTGGCGATATGCCCGTTTGGGATATCGAACGAGGGACAGATGCCGAAGCGGTTTCGGAAGGTTATATATCCATTACACCGTTGGGATTCGACCTTACGGATGGAGAAGCCTTCCCTGCGATATTAGACTGGCTGGAAACGAATCACATGCTCCATCTGGAGAGTTAATGCGCTTCGAAGACCAAAGGCAGGTTATGGTAAATGAGCTTAAACGGGCGGGCATAAATGACGAAGCCGTGTTAAGTGCTTTCTTAGCAGTCCCACGGGAGGATTATGTCCTGCCTGAATACCGGGACTATGCCTACCGTAACCAACCTCTGCCAATTTTGCATAACCAAACTATATCCCAACCCCTTATGATAGCTATTATGATGCAGTTGCTTGAGTTAAAAAAGACTGATGTAGTGCTGGACATAGGCACCGGCAGCGGATATCAGTGTGCTTTACTTGCCGAGATAGCAAGAGAAGTGTGCAGTGTGGAGCGCATAGAAGGCTTGTCTCTCTCTGCCCAGAAAGTGCTGCGACAGGCAGGCTACAGAAATGTCTTCTTTAGAATCGGAGACGGTTATGCAGGCTGGGAAAAAGCCTATCCTGCACATAAATCCTTCCCAAAGATAATTGTATCCGCCGGTGCAGAAAGCATTCCCGAACGTTTGGTAGATCAACTTGCCGAAGGTGGGATTATGCTTATTCCTATAGGTGCTACCAGTGCACAAGTCCTGCACATCATTCGTAGAGTAAACAACGAGATTGTGATAACAAAAAGCGGTGCTTGCTCTTTCGTCCCATTGGTGAATGAAGAATCCCTGTCGAGGTAAAGATGCTAAGATTAATCATCAGCTGGCTAAAATCATTACTGCATAAACAGGATAAGTACGCTTCTCTGCGTAAGTTCTCCATCTTTAAGAAACTTGATTCTTTCGAGCTGTATCTCATCAGCAATCACCTGCATAAAAGAAGCTTTAAGGCTGGCGACCTGCTATTCGACAAAGATTACCCCCTTGAGATGATCTTCTTTGTTGAGCAAGGCGAAATTGAAGTGCTTGGTAAAGCTCATCCAAGTGGACGGAGCATCCTAAAAAAGAACCAATGGATCGGGATCATGGACATGTTCCACGAGAATATCCGCAGCAGTTCTGCAAGGGCTTTAACAGAGGTTCATACCTTGGCAATATCTCAATATGATTTTCGAGATCTCATCAATAAAAACCCCCACATGGGAGTAACCATCCTATCTGCAATTTGTGAATCTTTCAGTAAATACATCTTTCAATTATGTGGGCAGCCTGCAACTGAAACCCCTGTAAATTGCCCCCAGCAACCCTCAACGGGAGATACTGAGCCTAGGTAACTGCTATGAACTGGACTAAGCTGTGGTTCTTTGTTCTCCTGATCGCTGTACTCGTGATGGGTGTGTTCTTTTACCGCTCCATATTTGCCAATCTGGTTTATGCAATGGTTTTTTCTTATATCCTGGATCCCTTTGTTTCGTGGTTCGAAAGAAGAAGAGTTCCCCGATGGTTATCTGTTGTTGGCGTTTATCTGGTAATCCTAGGGGTTCTAGCATGGTTTACAGCACGCTTTATCCCGGATTTGATTAAGCAGGGTAACTATCTGTTTGATCTCTTCAAATCAGGGCAGCATCTTAGCGGGCAATACATTGTTAATATTCCGTTTGTTAATGGGATATACAAGTTTATGCAGAATCTGGATACACAAATACCGGGGCTTGCCTTAGCACCAAAAATGGTAGAGATTCTGGATAACGTTAATTCCACTTTAGCCAGCATCCCAAAAGTATTGATGGATAACTACCAGAATATCCTCTCCACCTTATCTCTGATTGCTACCATCCCTCTCCTTAGCTTCTTTATGCTTAAAGATAAATACAAACTTCGCAAAGCTGCTTTGGAGCTTTCCTCCAACCGCTATTTCGAACTGTGCTTCATAATCCTAAGGAAGTTCGACACCACTGTTGGCACTTTTTTACGTGCCATCCTCTTCGAGGTAATAGCAGTAGGCTTTATGGCTTCTATAGCCTTTGGGATTGTAGGTGTCCGCAATCCGGTGCTGATTGGTGCTACGGCTGGAGTAGCCAATATTATCCCTTATTTCGGACCTTTCATGGGTGGGGCATTGGCAGCCCTTACGGTTCTGATTAATGGCGGACCCATTATCATGATTGTATATGCAGCTTTGGCTATGTATATCGTACAGGTGATTGATAACAATATTGTATACCCGTTGGTGGTAGGTGGAACCATAAGTATGCATCCGCTGTTGGTGCTTATAACGGTTATTGCCGGTGGCTGGTATGGAGGCATACTCGGGATGCTTATTTCCGTGCCTTTGGTATATATAACCTACAGCCTGATTAAAGTACTTTACATAAATCTAAAAGACTTTCGAATAATATAGAATGAGGAATCCATGAGTATCTTGGATAAATGCTTCAACTTCACAGACGCCCGCAAAGCTATGGCTACGGGTTATTACCCCTATTTCCGGGTTATCAGCTCAGAACAGGACACCGAAGTAATATGTGACGGCAAGAATATGCTGATGATGGGCTCGAACAGCTACCTGGGACTAACCAATCATCCCAGAGTTAAAGAAGCTTCCATCAAAGCGATTCAGAAGTATGGCAGTGGTTGTGCAGGAAGCCGGTTTTTAAACGGCACTCTTGATATCCACATCGAGCTGGAAGCAGAGCTTGCCAAACTGGTGGGCAAAGAGTCTGCTCTTGCTTATCCCACAGGCTATCAGGCAAACGTGGGGTGTATTTCTGCAATGGTGAATAAGCATGAATACATAATCACCGATAAGTATGATCATGCCTCTATAATTGACGGTTGCCTGCTTTCCGAAGGCACTATGCTTCGCTACAGTCACAATGATATGAAATCCTTGGAACGGGTGTTACAGAAGATCAATGGCAAGAACAGCCTGATTGTTGTTGATGGGGTATTCTCCATGGAGGGCGATATCGCCAAGCTCCCCGAAATAGCCATATTAGCAAAGAAATACGGTGCCGGATTGATGGTTGATGAAGCTCATTCTTTGGGAGTACTTGGTGCTACAGGTGCCGGGACTGTGGAGCATTTCGGCTTAAATGCAGAAACTGATCTCATCATGGGCACATTCAGTAAATCCCTTGCTTCCGTGGGCGGTTTTATTGCTGCTAGTGAGACCCTTATCCACTACCTCAAGCACAAATCCCGTGCCTTAATCTTCTCCGCTTCTCTGCCTCCTGCCTCTACAGCCAGTGTGCTGGAAGCACTAAAGATAATGAAAGAAGAGCCGGAACGCATTGCCAAACTTTGGGAAAACACCCATTACATGCTGACCGAGTTCAAGGCAATGGGCTATAACACCGGAGATTCTTGCACCCCGGTTATACCCCTGCATGTAGGGCAAATGATGGTTGCTTTCAGGATGTGGAAGCGCCTTGGCGAAGAGGGTGTGTTTGTCAATCCTGTTGTCCCACCTGCCGTCCCACCAAACTCCTGCCTAATCCGTTGCTCATTCATGGCTACGCATACCAGAACCCAGTTGGACATGGCTTTGGACAAGTTCAGAATGATCGGCAAAGAACTAAACATCATCTAAGGATAAATCACAAATAAATAAAGACAGGATGGAGGAACAATGGCAAGCAAGAATAGTGCGGAGTTCTACACCAATTTAAAGGACATGTCTCCGATTCGCGCCATCGCCGAAACACTGATGAACAACCACATGGTTCGCACCGTGAACATCAGAGAAGCTTATGAACTGGCAAAGAAGCAAGCCGGAGTGGGCATGACTGATCTGCCCATTTACCCTGAGTTTGCAAAACTTCACAATCTCCCCACCGATGCCAAGGTATTGAACGACTGCCATGGCAATATCATCGGCAGAACTGCAAAAGCCCGCGGTTTCTATCATCGCCTCAATGCTTCCGACAAGAACAAGCTTGAAGGCGATTTCCGTGAAGCAATCTGGCAAATGCAGCAGTATCCGCTCATTAAAGCTGAAGCTATCCTGGGTATGGATAAAGACCTGATGCTGAAAGCCACCTTCATCACTACCGAAAGCGATGCCGCCAATTTATACAACTGGCTACTAAACTTTGCCCCCTATGAGCAGCTTAAAGAGCAGTATGAATCCAGCCCTAAGCTCCCCATTCAGGACATTATCCTCATCGCCTTCAACGAGTGGACATGCGACGACACTTTCTACAATAACGTCGGTGCCCCCCAGCTTGCCCTGGTGGACGAAAAGCACAATGTGATCGTGAATCTGGGCATGCGCTATTTTGGTGAACGCAAGAAAGGAACCCTTACTCTGGCATGGACTTCCGGTATTCGTATCGGTATGGCTGCGTGCCATGGTGGGATCAAAGAAATAGATTTCGGCACTTGCGACGATGCCAAATATCATAAGCTCGGTAAGCGTTCCATCGCCTTCTACGGACTCTCCGGAACCGGCAAATCCAGCCATACCAACAACCATGACAATGCCGGTACCCTACCCACCGGATTTTCCAAAGTAGTGCTGCATGATGATGCCTTCCAGATTGATCTGGAAAACAAGGTTTGCCGTGTATGGGAGCCTACTCTGTTTGATAAAACCGATAGCCGTCCCATCGATCATCCCGATTGGAAATATGCTCTTGCTCTGATGAATCATGCCACTCTTGATATAAACGGCAAGCGCATTCCTGTGGGACAGGATTTACGCAACTCAAACGGACGTGCCTTGTTAGACCGCAGTCTGCTGGGCAAATATGTGAATCGCTGTGCCTTCCCTAAAGCATTAGTCTGGCTGATGAAGGATTCCGTGTTGCCTCCTGTGATCAAATGCACCGATAAACACCTTGCCATCGCCATGGGTGCTGCCTTAATGACTCAGCGTAACCGTGCCGAGAACGTGAAAGAAGAAGAGCTTAACAAGCTTGTCTTCGAGCCCTTTGCCAATCCTTTCCGCGTATATGAGTTATACCGCGACGTGGATGCATTCCTTGCCGTGGCTGATAACGGAGCAGATTTCTATTGCTTCAATTCACGTGGTTACTGGAAAGAATCGGACGACATCCTGGAAGCAATCCCGCTAAAAACCTCCCTCACCCTTCAAACCGCTATAGTAACAGACCAGATCACCTGGGAACCATGGTCTGCCC
Organism: uncultured Candidatus Cloacimonas sp.; assembly: GCA_964430595.1. Taxonomy (GTDB): domain Bacteria; phylum Cloacimonadota; class Cloacimonadia; order Cloacimonadales; family Cloacimonadaceae; genus Cloacimonas. The sequence goes on along the minus strand of CAYSGM010000080.1, from coordinate 3,266 downwards.
TACCCGGAGCGATGATCCCAACCAGGGAATCCATCGATGCCATCCTGCCCGGTTTTTATGATAAATACAATCCCGAAACCCGCGGGAACAAGGATAATTACATTGCCTTGCTGAAAGATAGATTCCAGCAACGCAAGGACTATTTGCTGAGCAGCGACCTGAAAGAAAAGCCTGAAACTCAGGCTAAACTGGTGGAATCCCTTAACTTAAAGTAAATACACCCATTGCCAAAAATATAGTAGGAAGCGGGATGATGAATCCCGCTTTCTTTCTTTCCCCTTGCTTGCCGAAGCGGCACCGATCGGGGGTTCATCGGGGGTTCATCGGGCTTTTGCCCGATCAGCTCCCCTTCAGACCTGATGCAGAACTGCTTCGGGCAGTAAGGAAGCAAAATGCAACATGCTAATTCATTTACCAGAATGATGTTGCATAATCGTGGTTGCACACGCCTCATGTGCGGACAGCCGAGGGCGGCTGTAATTACATATAGTTACGAGCTTATTTACCACCAGCCCGCATTTCCCAGATGCGGTCACGCAACTCAGCAGCGCGCTCAAAATCGAGATGGGTGGCAGCTTTATTCATCTCCTTGGTTAGCAGTTCGATCACTTTCTCTTTGCTATCCAGTTCCAGGTATTCCATAAACTCCTGTTTGGTTGGCTTGGCAGAGGCTTGTTCCGCTTTGTCTATCTTGTCATAACCCTCTGCGATGGCGGTGGATTGCATGATCTGCTCGATGGTCTTCATAATTGTCTGCGGAGTTATATTGTTAGCTTCATTGTATGCCACCTGTTTGATGCGGCGGCGGTTGGTCTCGCTTATCGCTTTCTGCATAGCATCTGTAATATCATCCGCATAGAAGATTACCTTGCCATCCACGTTACGGGCAGCGCGTCCTGAGATCTGGATAAGCGACCGGGCAGAGCGCAGGAAGCCAGTCTTATCGGCATCCAGAATGGCGACTAAGGATACTTCTGGTAAATCCAATCCTTCGCGCAGCAGGTTTACCCCCACGATCACATCGAACTCACCCAAGCGTAAGTCGCGGATTATCTTAGCGCGTTCGATGCTATCAATATCACTGTGCAGGTAGTTTGCCTTTATCCCTGCGTTTTTAAGATATGTGGTCAGGTCTTCGCTCATGCGCTTGGTAAGGGTCATCACCAGTGCTTTCTGGTTCACCGCCGTGCGAGCCTTGATTTGGGCAATGAGGTCGTCCACCTGGTGTTTTATGGGTTTTATCTCAATCTCGGGATCCAGCAAGCCGGTGGGACGGATCACCTGCTCCACAATCTCGCCCTGCGTAAGGCTAAGCTCATAATCCGCAGGGGTGGCGGAGACAAATATTACTTGCTTCATGAACTGCTCAAATTCCTCGAAGCGCAGAGGGCGGTTGTCGAAAGCAGAGGGCAAGCGGAAGCCATACTCCACCAGATTCTTCTTGCGGGTATAGTCGCCACCGAACATGCCATGCACCTGAGGAATGGTGACGTGTGATTCATCTATCACGAACAGGAAATCATCGGGGAAATAATCCATCAGACAACTGGGCGGGGTTCCCACCGCTGCACCGGTCAGATGGCGGCTGTAGTTCTCTATTCCGCTACAGTAGCCAAGCTCGCGCAGCATTTCCAGATCAAATGAGGTGCGTTGTTTCAGGCGGTCAGCTTCCACATAACGCTGATTCTCCAGATAGTATGCCACCCGGGCGTTCATTTCGCTTTCGATGCTGTTTAATGCACCGCGCAGTTTGTCTTCGCTCATAATAAAGTGGATGGCAGGATACACAGGATAGGACTCCACCACTCCAAGGCTTTGATAGGAAATGGGATGCAGCTTCTCTAAGTTTACTATTTCATCACCAAAGAATTCCACCCGCAGACAGTGCTCCAGATAAGCAGGATAGATATCCACAATATCCCCGCGCACCCTGAATGCGCCACGCTCGAAGGCAATGTCGTTACGGCTGTAGTGGGCTTGGACAAGGCGCAGGATAAGCTCTTCCCTATCCATCTTCATACCTGTTTCCAGGCGGATCAGGGCTTCACGGTATTCCTCCGGAACACCTAAGCCATAGATGCAGGAAACGGATGATACAATAATCACATCACGGCGTTCCATCAGGCTCATTGTGGCTCGCAAACGAAGCTTCTCTATCTGCTCGTTGATGGAGCTATCCTTCTCTATGTAGATATCCTTGCCGGGGATGTAGGCTTCGGGCTGGTAATAATCGTAATAGCTGATGAAGTACTCCACCGCATTATCCGGGAAAAGCTGTTTAAGCTCGCCGTAAAGCTGAGCGGCAAGGGTTTTATTATGAGAAAGGACAAGCGTTGGACGGTCTAACTGAGCAATCACATTGGCAATGGTGAAGGTTTTTCCGCTGCCGGTAACACCCAGCAATACCTGGTGTCTTTTACCTGCCTCAATGCCTTCTACAAGCTGGGTTATTGCCTCAGGCTGGTCGCCGGAGGGATCGTAATCGCTAACTAACTTAAATACGGACATATATTCCCCTATTTCTCAAGTGAGTTTTTCAAAGTGAGAGTGCGGTGCACAGGTGAGATTGCATGGTGAGAACGCTGCTATAGTTAGCATACTCACTGCAAAGCTCTCACTTAACAATCTCACTTATGTAGTTCTCACTCTGTTCACGTAAATAGTGCTTGACACCACAGCCAAACCTCACTTTCATGCAAACAAAGAAAGCAATTGCCTTCTTTTTGTCGAGTGTAATTTGAATTCAGGAGATAAAAGATGATTAGTCATGAGGATTTACAAGTAAACTTCGAGAACCTGCTAAAGCTGGGTTATGCTGTGGTTGATGTTCGTTACAAGGATTATGACGTTTGCACGGACACCCAGAAACTGGTGCTTGCCAGAGTGGATTCGGACCGGGACGATTTCTATCAGGATATGCTGAAGCTCTATACCGGCGTGGAATTTAAGCCCAGTGAGTTGTTCGAGATATGGACAGATGTGCTGAAACACAAGATCAAGATGAGCCAGGTATTAAATCGTGACATTGCTATTAAAGTGGCAGCTCTGGACTATATTGAGACGGTATATTCCGGCAAATGATAGAACATTCCCTGTTGCTTATTAAGCCCAATGCTGTTCAACACAAACACATTGGGCATATTATTTCCCTCTTGGAACGTGGCGGATATCATATAGCTGCCTTGAAGCTTTTTCGCTTTGATAATGAGCTGGCATCCCGTTTTTACGCCGAGCATATTGGAAAGAGCTTCTTTCCGGGCTTAGTG
>CAYSGM010000079.1:0-13741 GCA_964430595.1 uncultured Candidatus Cloacimonas sp. | reverse complement strand
CTCGTATTTGTTCTAAGTCAATTCTTTCTTATACACCACTCTTTAAGACGTTACCCTATTATCCGCATCTTCACGGGGATTGCTTAACTTCAATCTCTCTAACACCCATTTAAGTTAAACTATACAAACACCAATGCCTTACGATGAGATTCCCGCCTTTTTCCCGCGTTTTATCCGGGAATCTCGCGGGAATATGCCCGCCGGAGACTGGTGGTTTTTCAATTGCTCCCTGCCTATAACGCCTTGTGATGCCCTCGTAAATCCCTTGTGATTCCGAGGTGGGACGAGGGAATCACGAGGGGATCACCTCCGCATGACTAAGGGTTTGTTTAAGTGATGAGAGAGCAATATTGAACGAATATCCGGGTACGCAAACAGTTGATAGTTATTTCATATACAGGAACTTAGTTTGTTGTTGGGTGCCGTATTGGTCAGTTGCTTTAATAAGATAGATACCATTTGCTTTATCTCTTAACAGGTTGGTTGGGAGGGTTACAACTCCGGGGGGTGGATTGGTATCACGATAAAGCATTTGCCCGCGTAGATTGAACACTTCAACATGATGAAGGCTACAGCCATGTTTAAGGTTAAGGTTTTGTCCACGTCGGAGCGGGTTAGGGTAAGCAGTCAGGCTTATGTTGGGAGGAAGGAGGTAGTCGTCTGTGGTTGAAACGAGTTCGGTGAAGAGTGCTTCTGTATCCAGCTCCAGCGGGGTTTGGCTGTAGGCTGTGGAGGAGGATGTCGCGGTTGACCACAGCACTTTATTTAGGGTGGGCAGGTATTGGATCATCATCATGTTATTGGAAACCGCTCCCGCGCCTTTCAGTAGTGTCCACTGTCTGTCCTCACCAACAAACGGGCTTACCGACAGAGAATCCACTATTTTGCTGTAGCGGCTGCAATACACGGGGGCAGAGAGCAGGCGGAAGTGATTGGTGGCGGCAAGATTATCTCCGGCGATGCCGCTTGTTTCACCTTGCATGCGGCGGACGGTGCCGTTGTTATTGGTCTCGATGATGGAAGCCCGGCAGGAATCCTGCCATTGCTGAGTGGTGTGGATAATGGTGCCGGAAATATGGGTGCCATCTGCTACAGAAGCGAAAACGTCCTCGGTGTTGTGCACGCCGTCATTGTTGTAATCCAGTAGTTCCAAACCGCTGCGGATATCAAGCAGTACGGGAGTAAGCCCTTCCTGATTGGCGGTGGGGTGGAGGTTTCCCATATTCAGGAAGGCTGCTGCATCGTTCTCGGTAATGGCAGACAGAGCACCGAACAAGCCGGGATAGGTGAAGCACATCCATTTGCGTTCATTTGGCTCTGAGGGATGGTGAACCACCAGCAGGGGATTGGCGATAAGGGATTGGTTGCGGTTCCAGTCCAGCATGCGGGTGATACTGATGTCGCCATGCAGCATAGGGTCGCTCATCGTTGATGCGCCCCAACTGGAGATGGAGGAACAGCCTAGTTCCAGTTCATCCCGGCTAAGCATGGATACATCCACAATGCCATTCACAAAGAGGAGATCTTCCACTGTCAGGTTACGTGCCAAGCCGTTGTGATAAATGTTTCCGCCGGCATCCTGCATGCCGGCTATGATGCCGGTTGCTTCGCTGATATAGCGTTCCGGCACCAAAAAATGCTCCATGAAAAACAGCACTTTATTATTGTAATAATAGGCGTTGGAGCCGGCAACGGTGGTATAGATATAGTTGGAAAACACGGTCATAATGTTATTGCCCATCAGGTAGCCAAGCGCATAACCGCGTTCGTAATGCGTGCCCCACACTTGCAGGATGTACTTGCCATCTATCTGGGTTAAACTGCCGTTGACCTCAGCGCTTAGGAAGGTACTAAGCAAAAGCAACAAAACAAGAACGAATAACATGGCTTGTTTCATGATTCACCTCACGTTATTAACTTGTTTTTAGCGAAGGAATTTTGTCAAGCTAAGTTTGCGGGAGATTAACCTGCTTTACAATAAAGTCTCCATGCAATCACCTACGGTTTTAGGACGTGACAGCCACCCTTAAAACCCATCCATAACCATCCCGTATCGGATATGGGTGGGATAATGGAAGATTAGTGGATTAAAGCAGGTTGGAAAGCGTTGCTGTTTGCTGGAATTCACTTGTCCTAAACAATACATAAACATCAGTTCATCACAGGGGATTAATTATGTATCTAGTGCTGTGTGTTCAGTATTACTTTAGAATTCCAAAATAGATTACTTAGCAAGCCGTAATACTTTGCTTGTGGTATGCTTTCCTGCTTGGGTAACCCTTAGTAAATACACGCCCGTGCTTACAGGTTGGCTTTGGTTGTCGCAACCATCCCAGTGGAATGTGCTATTAGCTTCCGGCACGCCTTCAAACAGTGTGGTAACAAGCTGTCCTTTAAGATTAAAAACCTGTACGGTAATAGGATTGCGGGTGTCTTTATTGTTTACAAGGATATTTGTGTCGGTTACAAAGGGATTGGGATACGCATTGCCTATCAATAAACCTGAAGGCGTATCTACTGCAATTTCATCAGAGGAGGCAACTCCTGAGCTTAGCTTTGCCACAAAGATATCTTTGTCACCATAGCTGGAAATGCTTATTGAGCCAAAGTTGGCAAGATCTTCGTAAGAGCCGGTTATGTAGCAATTGTTATTGTTATCTCTGCAAATACCAAATCCATAATCGTAGTATGCACCACCGCCCTGTTTTGCCCAGAGCCAGTTGCCGTTTGTATCCAGCTTTGCCACAAAAAGATCGTGGTACTCTATGCTACAGCTTACTGTGGATGCGCCAAAGTTTACTGCACCCCAGAAAATCCCCGTTACAAAGCTTGTGCCGGAGCTATCTGTGGTGATGCCATAGCCTTCTGTCCGGTAAATGCTGTCTGCCTGTTTAGCCCACAGCCAATCGCCGGCGGGGCTTAATTTTGCCACGAATAAGCCAGGCTCGTTAGTGGTAGTTTGTCCAAAAGTGGCGTTGCCTTCAGACCAACCGGTGATATAGCAGTTGCCGGCGTTATCCGTGGAAACACCCGTGCTCCTGTCATCGCTGGTTCCTCCGGCTGTCTTAGCCCAAAGCCAGTTACCATTACTATCCAGACATGCAACGAAAACATCCCATGCTCCCATAGCTGATAAAGAAGTAGCTCCGAAGCTTGCTGTCCCATAGTAAAATCCGGTTACATAGCTGTTTCCCAGGCTGTTAGAGGCGATACTCCAGCCATAATCAGAGCCAATCCCCCCTGCCTTTTTTGCCCACAACCAGTTGCCATTTACATCGAGCTTGGCGATAAAAACATCATAGCTCCCGGCACTGGTGAGTGTTACTGAATCGAAGGTAATCGTTCCGTTAAAGGCACCTGTCACGATGCTGTTGCCGCTGCTGTCGGTGCTTATCTGCCTGCTCCAGATTCCTCCGCTGCCACCTGTTTGCTTTGCCCAAAGCCACTCACCATTAGTGCTAAGCTTAGTAACGAAAATGCTGGAGTCCCCCGTACTTTCAAGAGTAGTTTCAGAGAAGCTCATGTCCCCGGTGAAGCTGCCGGCTACATAACTGTTATGCATGCTATCAATAGCTATGCAATAGCCCTTATCGTCTCCGGAGTAGCCTGATTGTTTTGCCCAAAGCCAATTGCCGTAAGTATCAATTTTGGCGATAAACAGCCCACTTCCTATGAGAGTTGTCATCCCGAAGTGAGAAGCAAAATTAAAATATCCTGTTACATAGCTGTTACCAGAGCTATCTACGGCTATACTTTTGCCGGAATCACTATATTCATCTCCGGATTGCCTAACCCATAGCCATTCCGGGGCTTGAGCGCTAAGGCAAGAAATCAGGAGCAGTGCTGATAAACTGAGCAATCGGGTTTTTGACATAAACACAAGAACCTCCACAGGAGAAGAGTATTTTCATGTTGTCATTAGAAAACACATCCAGCGTGATTGTCAAGAAAAAAGCGTTTTATGGTATCCTATCTGTACTTAAGCTTCAAGCAATATGAAAAAAAGCAGATCAAACACAGCAAAGAGTAAATCAGTTAAAAATGTGGCTTAGAAATTGCTAATTATAAGAAAAGAATAGTGGTAAATATGCTGTTCTGCTTTCATGAATATACCGTGTAATGTATAAGTCTCTTTAACGTTAGAAACAAGAAAATATATGCTGGGGTTCACCTGTAAAAGATGCTCCCAAAGAGGTTTGGAATATGAAACACTTTCTTTTGTTAATCGTGCTGTTAAGCATTGTCGCTTTAAGTGCACAGTATTCAGATTCATGGAATTTTTCTTCTTCTACAGAAGAGTATGCGGAGATAACCGGCGGAACGGTGTTGGGCACTGCCGTAGTGGGTTCTGTGGGTGCACCATCGCTTGATGATGTGCTTTACACCCTCCCCGATACAAGCATCCCCTTCGCTTTTAGAATTGACAACGTAGTTTACAGCGGATTAACCATCTCCACCAATGGACAGGTTATCTTTGGGGGAAGCACTTATCTGGGGCATAACCCGCTATCATCCACGGTTCCCGCCAATACGTGCATTGCTGTGCTTGCCCGTGATCTTCAGGGCTTGGTGATAGAAGGTTCGCTGGGGGAAATGCGTTATCAGGTGGTGGGAACTGCTCCCTCGCGGGAGTTTGTGATTCAATGGAAGAATTTTAAAAAATATCTCACCGTCAATAATAATGAGAACTACAATTTCCAGCTTCGGCTTCAGGAAACCACCAACAGGGTGCGCATCACCTACGGAGCAATGACGGTTAATGCCACCAACGGCAATCCGCAAGTGGGGATAAGAGGCACTAATAACACACAATATGTGGGGAGAACCACTACCACGGATTGGGCAGCCACAACTGCAGCTACCGTGAACACCGCTACCTGCACCCTAACCGACACAGTTAAGCCTGCTGCCGGGCTTTGTATGGATTTTACCCAGTTTGTTCCGGCTAACCTTAGCGGAACGGTGCTGGGTGCGGGTAACCAACCCCTTGCCGGTGTTGCCGTACAGATTGCTAACACTACTCACAGCACTACCACCAACACATTGGGGCAGTATAGTATTACCAATATCTTTGCTAACGCATATACCGTAAACTTCAGTAAATTCGGCTATACTACCCAGAGCCAAGATGTTACTTTAATAGAAGGTCAAACCGAGATTCTTGATGTCACCTTGGTGCAATTAGCCTTGGTTAGCCTAAGCGGCACGGTTCTTGCCAGCGACACAGGTGCAGGCTTGGCAAATGCCACGCTTCAGTTCACAGGCTATCAGGATTACACGGTTGCTACCCTTGCCAATGGGACTTACACGCTTCCCGCGGTATATGCAAACCAGAGCTATAGTTATACCGTAACCTGCCCCGGATATGTGGATGCAGCAGGTTCTGTGGCAGTAGGCGAAGCTAATCATACCGTTCCTCCCATCACACTATCTGAAGTGGCTTTTGCCCCTTATGGGGTGGTTGCTACCCTTAATGGACAAGAAACGCAAGCCTTGCTATCCTGGCATGCTCCTGATCCGGATGCGGTGGAGATAACAGAGAGCTTTGAATCCGCTTCTTTTCCACCGCAAGATTGGACAAGAGTGATAAACTGCACAGGTCCCGCCAATGAGCAGGGGATTTTACCAACTTGGTGCAGCTTTGGAACCACCACATATTACAGCTATCCGGCAGTGCCTTCCAATGGCATCAAGCAGGCAGGCATCGGCTTTACCTTCAGTCATCAGGATGAGTGGTTGATCTCGCCTTCCTTCGCCTGCCCTCCTGCCTCAATGCTGAGCTTCACTTCCTTTGTTTATCGTGGCTCTACCTATGGTGACAGCTACAATGTGAAGCTATCACTTAATGATGGGCAAGATTGGATTGTCTTGTGGAATGCCTCCAGCCTTACCGGTGGTCATACCACAACCGCTACTCCCTTCACCATAGATATGCAGGCATACGGCGGTCAGCAGATTAAAATAGCCTTCCACGCCCGAGATCCCTTAACCGGACCTAACGCTAACATGGGGCTTTGGTATGATTGGTATATAGATAACATCGTGATAGGCAATTCCATGTCAAGCATCCGCCTGAACCCAAGCGAGATGACCTCTGTAAGCGCAAGAGCATCAGAAGCGCAGAATACCGGCAGGGTTCGAAGCGAAGCAAGCGACAGGGCTTTAACAGGTTACAAAGTATGGAGGCTACGTGAAGGGCAGGAAACTAATGAATCCCTTTGGGCAGCTTTAACCCCAGCACAGGTTACCACAACTAGTTATGCTGACAATGCATGGAGCACCTTGTCCAACGGAACCTACCGCTGGGCAATCCGGGCTATCTACACTAACGGGGTGGCTTCTTTGCCGGTATTGTCAAACTCGCTAACCAGGGCAGTAGTTTCCGGTACAGTGCAGGGAGTGGTGCGTAAGCCAAATAACCAGCCTCTGGGAGGGGCAACCATCTCCGCCGGGGGAAACACCGCCACCACCAATAGTTCGGGCTTGTATAGCCTTAGCCTTCCTGTGGGGGTTTACAGCGTTACTTGCAGTGCGCAGGGATATCAGCCATCTACAGTTAGTAACATCACCATTATTGCCGACCAGAGCGTTACCCAGAACTTCACTTTGGCGATTTCTGCCAATGAGGACGATCTTGTTCCCGTTATGGTAACGGCATTAAATGGCAATTACCCCAATCCCTTCAATCCTGAAACTACAATCAGCTATGCGATAAAGGAAGCCGGGGATGTCCGCCTTGAAGTGTTCAACCTAAAGGGGCAGAAGGTGCGCAGCCTTGTAAACGGCAGACAAAGCACCGGGCACTACAGCATTGTCTTCGATGCCAGGGATGATAAAGGGCAAGCCCTGAGCTCCGGGATTTACCTATACCGTCTAACCGCCCAAAACTATCTCTCCACCCGCAAAATGATGCTGATGGAATAAGCAAAAGATACCCTAAACCCATGAATACCCCGGGAGTGATTTCCGGGGTATTATTTCTGTAAAACTGGTTAGTGAAGAATGGTGTTAGCTGCCTTCAAAGAAACATTTCTCTTGACGGATGTAGGCTTTTCAGAGTTTTGGATCGAAACTAATTAAACGAATGTAATAATAACGAAATAGGGAGCATAAGCCCATGAAAAAGTTTTCCTGGCGTGGTCTTTCAATAGTCATATTTATATGCGTAACTGCATTTTATCTGGCTCCTTTGGCTTTTCCGAACCTACCTGAATGGTGGGGAAAGAACAAGCTGAAACTTGGTCTTGACCTTCGTGGCGGGATGCAAATCCTGTTGGAAGTTGATACCTCCGAACTCTCTGATGCTGATGCCCGCGGTGCTGTGGATCAGAACATTAAGATTATCCGCGAACGTATAGACCAATTTGGTGTGGCAGAACCTTCCATCCAGAAGCTTGGAGACAAGCGGATAATGGTTCAGCTTCCGGGTGAGTCAAATTTTGACGCTGCTGAACAGCTTATCAAACAAACCGCTATGTTGGAGTTCAAACTTGTGGCAGAACCGGAAGACAGCAAGAAAGTGATGGAACTTATTGACACAAACATCAATAACAACCTTGCGCTTTTCCCCAAACTGGCTGAGTTGGATAAGAAAGACAGGAAGCTTTTGGCACCTGATTCCACCAAAGCAGACAGCGTGAAGACAGAAAGCGGTGTGTTCAGCACTTTGATCCGCCCCGGCGAAAGAGACTATGAAGTTCAGTTTGATAACATTCGCATGGTGCAGGATTTGCTTGCCGATTCACTGTTCAAGCAAGCCGTTCCCATGGGTTTCCAGATTGCATTGGAAAAAGCCGATACCCAAACAACCAAAGCAGATCGCCGTATGGTGGTGTTGCATTCCAATGTGGAACTCTCCGGCTCTGATCTGGCAAAAGCTAAGGTAGATTTCGGTTCTTCCACTTCCACAGACCCTCGTATTGCCAACAAACCCTATATCTCTATCGAAATGAAACGCGATGGAGCCAAGAAATTCGAGAAAGTAACCGGCGATAACTTGAATCGTCGTTTAGCTATCGTGCTTGATGGTGTTGTATATTCTGATCCCAATATAAACGATAGAATCGCCGGTGGCAGAGCGCAGATAACCGGTTCCTTTACCACTTCGGAAGCCACAGAGCTTGCCATTGTGCTGAATACGGGTAACCTTGTAGCCCCCATTAAACCCATCTCTACGTCGATTATCGGTGCTACCTTGGGTTCGGACAGCGTGCGTAGCGGAACAACAGCCGGTTTAATCGGGTTGATTGCCGTAGTTTTATTCATGCTTATTTACTACAAGGTCTCCGGTTTTATTGCAGATTTTGTGCTGGTGTTTAACGTTGGGTTTATCCTTGCCATCCTGACCGCTTTTGGTGCCACGCTTACCCTTCCCGGTATTGCGGGTATCATCCTTACCATCGGTATGGCGGTGGATGCCAATGTGCTTATCTACGAACGTGTCCGTGAGGAACTTGATCTTGGTAAAACACCCCGTAGTGCTGTTGATGCCGGCTACAAAAGAGCCGTTGTCACGGTTTGGGATGCTAACCTTACCACTTTGATAGCAGCTGCTGTGTTGTATCAGTTTGGCAGCGGTCCTATCCGTGGTTTTGCCGTTACTCTGGCAATAGGTATTGTCGGTTCGATGTTCTGCGCAATCGTGTTTGTGCGGTCTATACTGGAAACTTTCGTGATTACCGGCACCAGTAAGAAACTGAGTATATAAGAGGAGATTACTGATGAGATTAATGCAAAACACTAACATCCCTTTCGTAGGAATCCGCTATTGGGCATACGCTTTATCAGCTATCCTCATTCTTGCTGGTGTAGCAGGAATACTTGTGAATGGCTTGAAATGGAGTATAGATTTTACCAGTGGTGTAGCTGCTACTATAAATCTAAAAGCAGTTGATGCCAAGGTTCCGCCTTTAAAGATAGATAAGCTACGTTCAGTATTGAAATCCAACGGCTTCCCGGAAGCTGAGATTCAACATGTGGGCGAGCTAGATAACGCTTCTTTTATGATTAAGATAAAGAGTAAAAGTAGCAGCAGTGACGTCTCATCTGAGACAAAGGGAAAGATACTGGATATAATTCAGGCAAACTTCCCTGAGTATGTGGCTGGTAAAGATATCTCCCGCGATGTGATTGAAGAAATCTACGAAGTGGGACCAAAAGTCGGCGGAGAGCTTAGAACTGCAGCAGGACTTGCGGTTCTTGTATCGCTGATACTGATGATTATCTATATATGGTTCAGGTTCGAGTTTACCTTTGGGCTAATGGCTATACTGGCGTTGTTCCATGATGTGTTCATTATTGTCGGTATATTCGCTATCACAGGCAGGGAAATAACCGTGCAGATTGTGGCAGCCCTGCTAACGATTGTGGGTTATAGCATCAATGATACTATCGTGATCTTCGATCGTATCCGTGAAGACCTGAAGACATACCGTAAAGATCCTGTGGCTGAAGTATTCAATCGTGCCATCAACCGCACCATGTCTCGTACCCTGATTACAGCAGGCACCACCTTGTTTACAGCTTTGGCACTGTTCTTCTTCGGCGGAAGCGTGTTACACGATTTTGCCTTTGCTATGTGTCTGGGTTTATTCTTCGGAACATACTCCTCAATCTTTGTGGCAAGTAACTTGGTTATAGACATTTCGCATGCCACTCACAAGGAAAAGAGCACCATCCAACACCTAACCAAAAGAAAATAGAAATTAAGTCACAAGCTAATAAAAAGCCGCCCGTGTAATTTCGGGCGGCTTTTGTTATATGCTGATGTTAGTTTTAGTAAGAGAATACTATTCCGCTAATGGGGAAAATCCACTCATCAGGTTTGCTGCCCACCTCGATAACATCATTACTATAAGTGATGGCTGGGAACTTATCCTGTCCGGAGAACACTGGGACACACTCTACTTTAGGTATATCGGATGGGTAGCGGAAGGAGATAAACACACCCCGGGTAAGCTCGGTAATAAACACACTTAGCTGGTGCGAGGCTTTGGGATACACAGTTTGTGTGTTGATGCTGAAATGAGCCATTTTGCCCACCAGCTTTTTAAGGTCGGGATGGCTGCATTTAATCTCCAGGCAGTTGTCCTGGTGCGTGATTTCTGTCTTTAACACAATGCTATCCAGCATCACAGAACTCACAATAAAGCTATCATTATCCAGTTCAAAGGCATCGTCCATTAACCAGCGGTATTCCACATCACTGCGTTTGATGTATCGTTGCAATACTTCATCCGAAGCAGCACAGGCGACAATAAAGTAATCGTTCTGGAGTATCTTATCGAAGCATAGGGTAGTTTTGGCTTTGTAATATCCTGCATGGGTGGATTGGGAGAAGCTTATCTCATGATGGAAGTTATACCTGTAATGGATATCCCTATCCTTATTATAAAAGAAACTGCGGAGGATCTCACGGTATATAAGCTCACCTATTTCCACGCTCTGCAAACGCTGCGCGATGGCAGATTCTATGATGTGGTTAAGCTTGGAATCGTTAAAATCATCTGGGACAAAATCACGACGGGATAGGGGAGAGCTGTGCAGCAGCTTTACGCCTGTGAAGTAATGACGTTTTGCGCGTCTGCCAATTTGGCATAACAACTCGTAGGGGTTGCCTCCATAATTAGCAACCAGCTTCTCAGCTCTCAGGCTTGGCTCTGTACCTCCAATCAGGGTTACTACGTCGCCAATGGCAGCATCAGGCACATCTGAGAGGTCTATGGTTATCATGTCCATGGAGATTCGCCCGATTACCTTGCATAGATGCGAAAGGGATTCTTTGGTGCTGGTTGGTTTGGATATGTGCACTATACCACAGTTGGAAAGCAGATAATCATAACCATCGGCATATCCTATGGGGATAATGCCATACTTGCCATCTGTAGGGGCAATCCAGGTCCGGTTGTAGCCTATAGTATCGTCCTGCTGCATCTTCTTAACTTGGGAAAGTGTAGCTTTAAAAGTCATTACTGGCTTCAAGGGGAGATCATGCAAAGAGGTATTTACACCGTAGGCAAGAATTCCCAAACGCACTAAGTTACTAGGTTTACCCAAGCCGCTTACTACTGCGTTTGAATTATCTATATGGACATATTGTGGAGTCACAGTCAGTTGCTTTACAAGGCGGATAAAGCTAAGCTCCTGCTCTTTGCTAAAAGTGCTGTCATTCTCCGAAGCTGCAAAGTGGCTGAAGACTCCCTCAATCTTTAGGTTAGTAAGCTTAGAGACTGCATCAAAAAGCGAGAGGAAGTCACACTCACTAACACCGGAACGGTGCATTCCAGTGTCCACTTTTAAGTGAATATTCAGGATTTTTTTCTGCTTGATAGCCTGCTTATTTAGAGCAAGTGCAAACTCATAATCAGAAACGCTTGGTGTAAGGTTGTGCGCTATGATGGTATCAATCTCGGAAGCTAAACTGGGGGAAAGCACCAATATGGGTGCAAGGCAATTCTGGATGCGGAGCAGCTTACCTTCTTCAGGATTGGCAACGCCTAGATATACGGCACCGGATTCTATGGCTATCCGGCTTATCTCGGAAGCACCATGCCCATATGCATCTGCCTTCACGATCATCAAAAAGCTCTGCTGTGGTTGCAGCAGTGATTTCAGGTAACTGAGGTTGTGCTTAAAAGCGGAGAGATCAATCTCCACCCAGCTTCTTTCTTTTCCAATCTTGCTTAACATCTAAAAGTACTTTGCGGCTAAATCTGCCAGGGCACTGCGTTCTCCAATATCCAGGGTCATGTGTCCTACCAAGATCTCGGTTTTAAGTTTCTCCACCGCCAGTGAAAGCCCATTGCTCTGAGAATCCAGGTATGGGATGTCTATCTGGTAAGGATCACCGGTCAGCACGATCTTAGTATTCTCACCGGCACGGGTGATAATGGTCTTCATTTCATGGGGGCTGAGGTTCTGCGCCTCGTCTATAATGATGAACTGGTTGGGCAGACTTCTGCCCCTGATATAAGTTAAAGGCTCCAGTTCCAGAAAGCCGTAATCCATAAAGTCCGTGATGCTTGCCTTCTTCTTATTCTTGATATTCTCTATGCTTTTATCCTCATGCAGGGAAAGAAGGATATCCATATTGTCATATATTGGCTGCATCCACGGATTGAACTTTTCCGATTTTGACCCCGGCAGGTATCCCAAATCCTTACCTAATGGCGATATGGGACGGGAGATCACTAAGCGTGAATACTTGCTATCTTCCACCACCTTCTGTAAGCCTGCTGCCATGGCTAATAGCGTCTTGCCAGTTCCCGCTTTTCCGGAAAGGCTAACCAGCTTGATATCATCATCCAGCAACAAATCCAGAGCCATATCCTGCTCATAATTTCTGGAGGTAATCCCAAATACTTCCTGCCCGGTGTAATGAGATATTGCATACAGCAAATCATGCCCCTGATGATAGCGAAGCGTCTTTTTCATCTCCGGGTTGGATTCGTCTATCACCCGGACAAACTGGTTTGGGAAAAAATCTCCAAAGATGTTAGACAGATACTTCTTATCCACAATCTCGCTAAAAAGTTCATGGTCTATGTCCAGTGTTTCCCAGCCGGTATAAAACTCGTCATACTTAATGGTGTCGGTTTCATAGTTCTCGGCATTAATCCCCACGCAATCGGCTTTAATGCGGACATTTACATCCTTGGAAACCAGTGTAACAATGGACTTGGGGTATTTATCCTTGAAATATAGAGCTGTTCCTATGATCAGGTTATCGTTATGATCCATGAAGAATAGCTTAGCTGCGGTATCCGTCAAATCGCGGTTAACCGTTACCTGTATTATCCCGCCGGTGTCTGTTTGCACACCTTCCTGCAAGCTGCCTTTGCTGCGCAGCGCATCCAGATAACGTCCAATCTGACGGGCATTTCGGCTTTTCTCGTCCACACCCTTCTTAAACTGATCGATTTCCTCGATTACCACTATTGGGATAACTACTCTATGCTCCGCAAATGAGAACATAGATTGGGGGTTGTGGATCAGCACGTTTGTATCCAGGACAAATATCTTCTTTTCCATTACCGCTCCGGCTTTTGCAGGGGATTTCTTAGGTTTTGTTGTAGCAGGCATTCAGCTTATCGTTTGAACCAAGGAAGCAGCTTATCTTTAAATGATGGGAATTCGTCTATCAGCCTGTTACCCTCAGCCAGTTCAAAATCAGCATAAGTGAAGGCAGGCCAAAGGCTGCATCCACAGAAACTATAGGAATCCGGATCAATCACTTCAGCGGCAAACCAGGTTTTGGGCGGAATCACCAATTGGGGTATCTCACCATCCAAAACGTTACTTCCAAGTATAAAAGATTCCCAGCCGTTTTTGGAACTAAGCTGAATTATTCTTAAGGGGCTACCGGAATAGTGATGCCACATTTCCTCACATGCAACCCTGTGCCATGCACAAAGTTCTGTGGAGGGCAAGAGATATAGGATAGAGGAGCCAGATGCACGTTTAGTATGCGTGATCTTCCCTGATGCATCTTTCACATCAGCCATAAAAGCGCTTTGCCAGTTTCGCCTGTAGTATCCGCCTTCCGGATGGGGCTGCAGATTCAATTTTTCAATGTATTCATGATAATCTTTCATGTCTGGTTACCTCTTGTCCATACAAAAAAACAAGAATTTAGAATGCGGTAAGCAAAGTCAACCTTTATTTTCGTGGGCAAAAAAATGGTGCTGGAGGGGGGACTCGAACCCCCATGAGCTCATCGCTCACTAGTCCCTGAAACTAGCGT
>CAYSGM010000078.1:0-13992 GCA_964430595.1 uncultured Candidatus Cloacimonas sp. | reverse complement strand
GTAGGCAAAAACGGGGATATCCGTTGGGTGTGGGAGCAGGGGAATGCCATTTATAGTGCCGATAATACCGTGATGTTTTTGGATGGGTATTTAGCCGAGATCACTTCCAGAAAACAAATAGAGGAAGAGATTAAACAGGTAGCAAAAAGCATGGTGGAACTCAACGCCACCAAGGATAAGTTTTTCTCACTTATTGCTCATGACTTGCAGAATCCCGTGTATGCAATTTTATCGTTATCCGAATTCCTGGCCGCCAACCTGCAAAACCTTAGTCCGGCGGATTTAACCAGCTTTGCTACCCAGATTCAGATTTCTGCAAAAGGGATTTATGCGTTGCTGGAAAACCTGCTGGATTGGACAAAATCCCAAACCGGCAAGATCAAGGTGCAAGTGGAATATCTTTCCTTACCCAAGCTGGTATCATTCCTCATCGATCAGTTTCAACCTACTGCCAATGAGAAACATGTATCTCTGGAGTTCATTGTTACGGATGATGTTGTGGTGGAAAGCGATTCGCACTTGCTAACCACGGTGCTGCGTAACCTCATTTCCAACGCAATCAAATACTCCCACCTGAATTCGGTGGTGAGCATCTATCTATTCCATCAAAAAAATACCGTTCATCTGGAAGTATCGGATAAAGGGATAGGCATCTCGAAGCGTAATATTGGCAAGATATTCAGTATTGATAACGAAGTTCGCATGCCGGGGACAAAAAAAGAACCCGGAAGCGGGTTAGGGCTTATACTGGCAAAGGATTTTGCAGATAAAATTGGGGCAGAACTTAGTGTGAACAGCAAATTGAACAAGGGCAGCACGTTTACGTTAAAAATGCCGGTTAGATATCGCCCCTAACTGTCACTCTGCTTGTTGCGGAGCTTCTTCCACCAGTCTATCCGTTTCTGAATCTCCTTCTCGAAGCCGAATTGCCCGGGCGTGTAGTAGGTCTTTTCTTTCATCTTATCAGGAAAGTAGTTCTGATAGTAGTAGTTATTCTCAAACTCGTGATCGTAGTGATATTCTTTGCCGTAATCCAGGTCTTTCATCAGCTTGGTAGGCGCATTGCGGATATGCAGGGGAACACCGTAATGGCTGGTTTTTACTGCATCATCTGCTGCTGCTTTGTAGGCTGTATAAAGACTGTTGCTCTTGGGAGCAGTGGCAAGGTAAACCACTAGCTGCGCCATGGCATTGCTTGCTTCCGGCATCCCGATAAACAGCAGGGCATCCTTAGCAGCGATCGCCTGCACCAAAGCCTGTGGATCAGCAAGCCCGATATCCTCGCTGGCAAAGCGGATTAAACGCCGCACCAGATAGCGGGGGTCTTCTCCAGCTTCCAGCATCCTGGCAAGCCAATAGAGTGCTGCTTGGGGATCTGAACCGCGCAGGGACTTGTGTAAGGCGGAGATGATGTTGTAATGCTCTTCCCGGTTCTTGTCGTAGAACATGGTCTTCTTGGCAAGGGTCTTAGCTAGCTCGGCAATAGGCGGGTGCGGGTTTTGCAACAAGTAAGCCTGGATAAGCTCCAGCTCATTAAGTGCTCTGCGGGCATCGCCACCGCTATTCTGCGCCATCCAGCCTATGATTTCTTCATCCGGCTCCAGCTTAAGCTCTGTAAAGCCTTTGCTTAGAATATCCTTAAGGTCTGCTTCCTTTAGGTGCTCCAGCACAAACACGTGGCAACGGGACAGCAGCGCAGGGATCACTTCAAAAGAGGGGTTCTCGGTAGTAGCACCGATCAGGATGACGGCTCCGCTCTCCACGTAGGGCAGGAAGGCATCCTGCTGGGACTTGTTAAAGCGGTGAATCTCGTCTATAAACAGGATGCTGCGCTGATTCCGGGTTCGATGCATGTAGTCCGCATCCTTCATCACTCCTTTTACATCGTTGATGCTGGAAAGCACTGCGGAAAAGGTGATGAAGTGCAGTCCGCTCACCTTCTCGATAATGCGGGCGATGGTGGTTTTCCCTGTACCGGGCGGACCCCACAGGATAAAGGAATGGTATTCGCCGCTTGCAATCATCTGATGCAAGAGGGAATTGGAAGCAATCAGTTTGGCTTGACCGCGCAGCTCTTCCAGAGTGGCAGGACGTAGCTTCTCGGCAAGCGGAACTGTCTTTGCGCTTACTTCTTCGCTTTCAAAGAGGGTGCTTTGGTCTTTTCTTGCCATAGTGATGCGGAGCTTCAGTCCTCCATCATGCCGTTCAGTTCGGAGGGATCATACCACTGCAAGGCACCGTGGATGCGCTGTATTTCCACCAGAAGCAATGCTTTGTGCTCGGTTTCTTCTTTGGCGAATTGCAGCATCATGGCTTTGATGCCTGCGTCCTGTGTTTCGGCTGCCATGCTAAGATAGATGCTGTTTGCCACTGCTTCACGGCTTATGGCGAATTCCAGCACGTCTTTGGGGTCATTTAAGTTCACACCTGGCATATCCAGCTTGGGATTGTCCATCAGCATCAATGCTTCGCCTGGAAATTCCTCGGCATAGGCAGCACGCACTTTATCTTCGTGGGCTTTCTCATAAATAATCAATTCGTGAAACACGCTGTTTGCCTCTCCGTTACGGAAGCTCTTTGCCAAAGCCTCGTAAAGCATCTGGGAACGTATTTCAGCTTCTATAACTATGCGGTAGCTTTCTTGTCTGGTCATTATTCACCTCTCTATGTCTTAAAGGATAATCCGATGTGTTGGTTTAGCCACGCCAGTGAACTTATGCAGTCCTGCGGATGAGCTCCACAGCGTTTATCTTGCCAATGCGTTGAAGCGGAACCAGGATACTGAGCACCGTTATAACATACGCCACCACAGTTATTAGTAGATAATCCACTGCCATCATCTTCACGGGTAATGTTATCGCACCGGTATCACCCATGCCAAGCTTTACCAGGCTGGTATATTTCTGTAGGAGTAATAGCGCGCTCCCCGCACCTAAACCGATGATTATCCCCAGACTGCACAGGATGAGTGATTGGATCATAAACAAACGCTGCAGATCACGGTCTGAGAGTCCTAGTGCTTTTAGCAAGCCCAGTTCCCGCTTCTTTTGCGAAATCGCCTTTAGCAGGTTGCCGGTAAGGTTGAAACTGGCGATGATAAACATGAACAGCATGATCACAAACATGATGAATTTCTCGAAGCGCACCGCTGCATACAGGCTGGAATCAAAGCTGCTCCAGTCTTCCAATTGGTAATCGGGGAACAGGTTACGAAGCTGATGCAAATACCGCTGAGAGTGCGAAAAGGAAGGTGTTTTGATCTCTATGTAATCCGCTGCATCGCTCCCCGAAGCAAAGAAACAAGCCTCGGAAAAGGGTATGTAACTGTAGCTTTGGTCATACTCCGGCATTCCGGCAGTAAAGATAGCCAGCACTTTTAGATAGCGCACCTTGGGGATCATGCCGAAGGCAGTGGGAACGCTGAACATAGGAGACAGCACTTGAATATCGTCACCCAGATAAGCTCCCAGCTTAGCCGCTAAGCCCGCGCCCAATACTATCCCACCTTGCCTGAAATCTGTGGTGTCCAACTTGCCTGCCACTATGCCCTGCATCACTTCCTCGCCCTTCATTTCAGGCTTCTGCAAGGTGCCTGATACGCTCTGCTGAAGAGGCAGATCAATCCCGAAGCTGAGGCTGGGAATAATCACAAACCCTCGTTTCAGCAGCAGTTCGTTACGCACCACGGGAGAGGCATGAAAGCCTTTTGCCTGCAATTGCTTTACCAGTTGCGGGTATGTTGCTATTGTGCTGCCGTCAATATTGCTGAGCCGGATTTCGGAAAAGGTGCCTACTATGCGGTTGCGAATATCATAGCGGAAGCCATTCATCACGGAGCTAACGCAAATTAGCGCCATTACTCCCAGGCTTATCCCCGCCAGGCTTAAATAGTGGCTACGGCTGAGCCCTCGGGTTTTTCTACCGCTTAGATACTTGAAAGCCAGATAGATTACGCTGTTATTTTTCATTACTACTCATGTGCAATTTATAAAGCCGGAAAGAGAAGCTAGGGGCGGAAAAGGTAGATCAGCAAAGGAATGAAGAACAATGCAATGAAGATGGAGATCGATACGCAGGTGGCAGCAAACTCCCTGTCCATGTTTTCCAGATTGGCAAAGATCAGCGTGTTAAAGCCTATAGGCAAAGCGGAATTCACTATCACCACAGTGCGCGTAAGCCCTTCCAGTCCCAGCACCGTAGCCAGTAGCATGCCTATCCCCAAGCCAATGCCCATGCGGATAAACACCGCCAACAGGGCTTTGCCAAGATTATTTGCCTTAGGCTCAAAATACAGCCCTAAAGCTATCATTACAAGTGGAACTGTGGGTTGCCCAATCAGGTTCAGGAAGTTAAACGCCAAAGGTGGTAGCGACACACCTCCAAGCTTCCATCCGAAGGCTATCATCATCGCCCACAACGGTGGCAGGCGCAGGAACTTCCCCCAGTCAATCTTGTCCGTGTGCGTGTTCTCGCCATACTTAATGGCATTGTAATAGGTAAACGTGAAGATCATAAAAGTGTTGCCAATATCGAACAGGGTAGCTCTTGCCAAGCCCTCGTTCCCGAAGGCGGCAGCAAAGAAAGGCAGGGAATAAGCCGTGTTCATGATCATTGTCCCCACCAGAAAGCTGCCGAACATAGGTCCCGGCATCTTAAGACGTTTGCCTATTACACTGGAGATGAAGAACATAGAGATAACTACAGCAATTGCCAGGAAAGGGATATAGATCATATCCGGTACCAGCTTCACATTCGAAATGGCAATAATCGTAAGTGCCGGCAAGGTAACGGTTAACACCAGCCGTAGCAGCACGGAGGCGTCATCCTTGGTAAGCAGCTTCAGTTGCTTGAACAAGATTCCTGCGAAGAAAGCCAGTATAAGCGGGATAATCTTCTCTACAAATGGGTTCATGTTGCCTTCTCAGGTTTGTAAAAGCTACGGTAAAGTAAATCTAACAGGCTGAGGAGGTTTTGGTTGTAAGCTTCGCTGGATTTGGATTTAGCCAGCCCTTGTAGCTGCCAGCTCGGGCTATTCGCCAGCGCATTAGCCAATTGCCATTTATGGCGGAATACTCTTCCATCCAAGCTCTTCAGTGCATTCCATTGCCCCTGGCTAAAACCTTTATACAAGCCATTTGTACGCAGGATACTTGTATCAACAGTCAGGGGATGAATTTCCGTGATAAGCAGGATCGACAATAGCTGATCTCTGCTGAAATTACTTTGCACTTTCAGTTCATTATACAAAGCCAATTCGTTCTCGAAAGTGCGCCCGTTCACAGTAGATAGGTATTTGCTGTCCAGCCCGTAAGCTTCTATCTGAGTTATGGTTTGGCGATCGAAAACATATTCGGTTTCCACATTCACCTGCTGCTCAAATACATTCTGGATTATAAACAATGCCACAAAAGAGAAGAAGAACGCCATCAAAGGCGCAGCCACCCAACCTAGAGATATCCGCCCCAACATATTGTAACGGATGTTCTTCCCACCCTTGGCAAGCCCGATTCCCAGCACGGAACCCACGATAATCTGAGAAGCCGAGACTGGAACCAGCGGAATAGGTGGCAATCCCAAGCTAACCAGCAAACCATGCAAGCCCTTGGACGAGAAGAGGAACAGCACCAGAGATTCCGCCAATACCGCGATTAACGCCGTGATGGGCGAGAGATTAAACAGCTCCTTACCCACTGTTTTCATAATCTTGAAAGAATAGGTGTATATCCCCACTACAATGGACACTGAGCCAAGCAGAAATAGCTGGGTTACACCGCTGATCGTACCCAACCCGGGGATAGCCAGATCCTTGAAGGGATTCACCGGCACAAATACGCCCACGATGTTGGCAATGTTATTTGCCCCCAGCGCGTAAGCTCCAAAAGCCCCGATAATCACCAGCCAGAATCGCGTCCACACATCCTGCTCCAACAAGTGTATCTTTGCCTTAGCCAAATAGCTTCGAAAAATGAAGAACAGCACCGCGGCAAAGATAGCCCCCAAAACAGGAGCAAGCAACCAGCTTCCGGCAATCGCAACCAGGCTGCTGTAGTCTGTAAGGCGTCCGGCAAAGTAGTTCCAGCCGATTATAGCTCCTGCCAGGGTTTGAGAAGTGGCAACCGGGATGCCAATCCGAACCATTATAGTAATGGTGGCAGCAGCAGCCAGGGCAACCGTAAAAGCTCCGCCCAGCGCATTAACCGAACCAAGTTTACTTAGGGTTTGTGAAGGTCCGCTGCCGTCCAACACCGCCCCCAGCGTAACAAATATGGCAGCAATCAAGGCAGCGCGCTTAAAGCTGATCATCTTGGTTTCCACGGCTGCTCCAAAGATATTGGCAGTGTCCTTGGCACCAAAAGACCAGCCCAGAAACAAACCGCTTAGCAGGTATATAAAGATCATTACTTACAATTGACGCTTGATGGTGTAGATGGAGAGGCGGTCACACACAGCCTGTGCGTAATCCGAGATTTTCTCTATATGTATGGCAAAGAAGCGAAGCTGACTCTTGCGCGAAAGCTCGATATCCATAGCAAATATCTGCCGGCGCAGCTTTTCACCGATGTGATCTGCTTCCCGCTCGAAAAAGTAAACCTTGTGGATATAATTATTCACCGCGGATAGATCGCGGAAGAAGGAACGAACGGCAAACACAAGCTGTTCCACCGCTGCCACAGACGCTCTGGTGGTCTGCATCCAGAGGTCATCAAGTTCCGGAGGGATATCCGGCATCTCAATAGAAAACTGGGCAAGCGAATCCTTCATGTTATCTATCACTTCATCCGTATTTTCCAGAATAGCCAGCACGTCGCCTCTGTTCTCCGGGATCAAGGTGCGTTCATACAGAAAGCGCTCTATTCCCACGCGCAAATCATCTGCCCGGTGTTCATTATCGCGAACCTGGCTAAGCCTTTCCTCAAACTGCTCCAGCCTGCCATTAAGATAATCATCTATAGCAAGCTGGAACATCATTGCGGTATCGCTAACAATATCCAGAAACGTATCTAGCTGTGCTTCAATGAAGCGAGTGGTTTTTAATATAAGCGGCATGTTCTCTCCCAATATCAGTATAACAAAACTGGAGTAACCTTCACAATAAAAATACCAATGCCTTTCTGTCAAGCGGGTTTTTGCATATATATAGAAAAAGCCACGGAAAGTTGATCCCGTGGCTTTGTCTGTGTGTTGCTGAGGAGGGGATTATTTATTCATCGTCTTGTTGTTTCTGTTCTGTGGGGGGTTGTCTTTGGGGCTGGTTACATTGCTGTATCCGTCTTCGCAGTTACCGCAATCTTCCATTTGTCTGTGCATGCCCATGCCGCCTTGCATGCCTTTGCAATCTTGCATACCTTTCATCTGGTGTTTTTGTCCCATGAATTGCATCATATTGCTTTTCATGATCTCTTTTTGTTCGGTAGTAAGCTCTTTCAGGCGTGCAGCCATAAAGTCTATTCTTGCGTCTGCGAGTTGGTTTTCCTTCGTGGCAATCTGTTTGTTCATTTCTTTGGCTTTGCTGAAGTTCTCCGCGCGAATAGCAGTATGCATGTCTATTCTCAGGTTTTCGATTTCTGCGCTAAGGGTGTTCTCTGTTTTCTGGAAGGCAGTTCTCAGATCTTCGAATTTCTTCTTCTGCGCATCGGTTAGCTTCATTTCGTCCATACAGTCCATTTTCATGCCCATTCCCATGCCTTTGCCCATTTGTTGATGCATCATGGGTTTATCATTACCTTTCATACCTGGATGTTGGGCAACAAGCACTCCGCTTACAAGCAGTAGCACTATCGATAGTAACATTAGTTTTTTCATGGTTGTCTCCTGTTTCTGATTTTTTCAATTCGGTGAGAACGCATTTTAACTCTGTCCATACGGCGTTGGAAGTGTTCTCTGGCTTCCTCTGCGCTCATTGTTTTACGGTAAGCGAGGATTTTGGCTCCCAAAGTGCGCTCCAGCTGGTTTTGCGCAATAAGGGAGGAATCTATGATACTGGTTATTTTGGCTTCGTTAATAGGGTCTTTTGCAAGCTCCTGCATCAGGTTCAGCTTAGTGTCGTTAAAGCGGTTATGCAGCGCTTCAATCTCCGGATCATCTCTCAAAAATCCCTGTCCGGGGGGCATTCCCTTTTGTTCCATAGGTGGTGGAGGGCAATGAGGCGGCATAATCAGCCTGAAGTAAAAGAAACTGCACAACACTGCCAGATTAAAGCTGAATGAAACAAACAGCAGTATTACCAACCAGCGCTTACTCATCGGAATCTCCCGTGCTGTAATCACTATCCAGCAGAGTGTTTTCTCCAAAGTAAAGGGTACTCACACTAACATTAGCAGTTTCGATTGCTTCGGTTTGGGTGTTGAAGCTCTTCACTCCTATCTGTGTGCCGGCTATAAAGCTAAAGAACACTGCCACCACCGCGGTTGCCGTGGTAAGCTGGAATCTGCGGGCAAAGGCAGGACGGGATTTGCCCATGCGCTGAACTTTATCCATAATCTGGGCATGCACCCAGGCAGGCGGTTCCGGGGCGGGAGCATTTGCCAGCATGAGCTGCAACTTGGCTGCGTCAGCTTGCCAGCTTTGGCATGCTTTACACGCGGATAGATGCTTGGTTAAAACAGGCAGATGGCGTGGCTTTAGTTCGCCATCCAGGTTCAGGTCTATGTAGCGTTTTGCTGTGCTGCATCTCATGATTCTGCTCCTTTCTTTTATTAGCTTCCCCATCGGGATTCTACTTACAATACTCATCTCTTGTCAGAACCCTGCAAGATTTTTTTACGAAGGATGCGTTTTGCCCGCACAAGTAATGATTCCACTGCTTTCACGCTGATGCCAAGCTGTGCTGCGATGTCCTTGTAACAAAGCTTTTCATAGTATTGAAGCTGGATTACGGCTGCCAGTTTGGGGGGAAGCTCGGACATCGCAAGGTTTAACACGCTGTAATCCGGCTCGGTTTTACTAGCGTTACTATCCGGAATATTCACAAATGATGCGGGATCCACGCTGATATAGCGGGATTTGCCTTTCATGAAGCTCATGCACTTGTTATGAGCAATTTTATAGGTGTAGGATAGGGCGGTGGCATCCTCTATCCGCTCCAAATTTTGATACACCGCGATGAAGACGGTCTGGAGAATATCCAAAGCGTCTTGTTCATTGGCGCATAAACTATATATATAGCGGAAGATGCGCTTCTCATTTGTGCTAAGAAATGCTTCAAAAAGCTCTTTCTTCATTAGTTATCTATCCATACTATCATACTAGGCTATTTAACAGCTTTTGCAAGTTTCAAGCCAAGCGTACCCGCCATCCTTGCTTGCCGGAGATAAACCAGCCATGAACTGACCATGATCTCACCATGACTTATCATGGTTATCTCATGGGCAATGCAGTATCGGATAATTAGTGGGCAGTAAGAGCGGGATAAGATAAGCAGTAGCGCTTTACTCTGGGAATACCGGGTGTTCGAAAGTCTTCAGCCAGTAAACAGAAGCCTCCACCGCCGTGCGCACATTGTATTCATCTATTGCTATCAAGCCTTTATCAGTGCTTTCCCCAGCCTGATTAAAGCCGTGCCCCCCCGCCAGAGCCACCACCGGGATATCGGCTTTACACCCCGAAAGGTATTGGTAGAGAGTGCTTAGCTTGCAATTGTAGATGTCCTCGTTACCAAGAATGAAGGCAACTTTGCGGTATTCATCGGCTAAATCAGGATAGTAAAGCGGGGCGGAAGCTATATCCGGGATTACCGGAGTGAGGAGCAAACAGCCTTTCACTTCCTTGTGATCGTGAAACACCGCATAGCCAAACACCGAACCAAGAGACTTGCCAGCTATGTAAATACGGGTGCTATCGACTTCCGGTAATTGCTTCACCTTGTTTAACACCTGTTCCACATTGCCGTATTCCTGTGCGCCATCTTCAGATGGGTTGGTGCCGGTGGAGAAAAAAGTCCAGTTAAAGCGCACCGCCACAAAGCCTTCTTGAACTGCCAGATCGGCAAAGTCCTTAACAATCGGCAGATCCATGTGGTATCCTCTACCCGGGCAAATGATTACGCAAGGATGCTTCCCGCTGCCTGAAGGGGATTGGATGGAAAGCTGGGTTGGGAGTAGAGATGCGTTGCTCCCTTCTGCGAAAAGGCTTGCACACACAAGCAACGAGAGGATGAGCAACAGAAGTTCTTTACTTAATATCATGCTATGCTCCTGATGTATTTTAGGCAGAACCTTATCATCACAGACAGCAGTTGTGTCAAGAAAGTAATGCATATCCGGAAGTGTTTTTTATAACCCGGAACAACAGCCGGACTTTTTGCATCTAATGAACGTAAATTACAGGCATTCTCTCCAAAAGTCAGAAGATATGTGTACACAAATACTGCCCCACTATCTGGTTTTCACAGTTGAAGATCTGAGTTTTCCATATGAGGACTAACTGCGTGGATTTTGCTTGACAAGAAACGAAGATACATTCAACAAGGGAAGTATAGGTGAATGTGTAAAAAATGTGATCTGTGACAATAACTAAGCCATTGATAAGAAGAATATTAACTTCTCTTTGTGCTTTTCTTGTTCTTGGAGATTACAGAAAAGTGGCGTACCGCTAGACCTCGTTCTCCTACAAAAAAACGGTAGAAGTTAACTTATGGAGGTTTCGTGAAAAGACTTTTACTATCATTGTTTGTCATACTTGTAGCCATAACAATGCAAGGAGTAACATTTCAGAAAGAATGTGATGCTAACGAAACACATCAACTGTCAGCGAATATAATACAAACTGCCAATGGTATCGGAGCTTCTCGGGATAATCCCTTTAGATCTGTTGTGAGCGGATATGCGTTTCTAAACAACTCCACAGACCATTCTGGTATTTTGATCAGATTTGTGGCTGATCCATCGACACCCACTGCTGTCTCCGGGAGTACTTTCTCTAACAGCTCAGGTTTTTATAGTATCAACCTAACTGGTGGTAGATATAATGTTTACTTCACCCAAACCGGATACCTTGATGCTGGGTTGTTTAACCTGATCATTACGTTGCAACCGGTAGAATTACCTCAACAGACGCTAGAGTTTGTTGGAGCAGTTTCACATTTAAGCGGAACACTAAGTGGCACCCTGAATGCCAACCAGGTTTATGTAATCAATGGTGATATCTCGATTAACGGATCATTGATCTTAGAGCCGGGTGTAAGGTTTTACATGGGCAATGATATTAATTTTAATGTAAATGGTACTCTTACGGCAATTGGCACTGCTCAAAACCCTATAGTATTCACTTCACTTCCAGGACAAAGGCGTGGAGACATCACGATAAACAATAATGCTACTCAGCTTCAGTATTGCGAGGTTTCCAAGGGAGACTATGGGCTGATTATAGCTTCCAGGGCACAAGTAACATATTCAAAAATATACGACAATGATCGGGGAATTAGTCTCTCTTCAAGCTCGGATGGATGTTTTATTGATCACAACGAGTTCTTAGGCTGCACGCAGTATGTGATTTCGACTCTATCATCCGGTTCTCTCACCACAATAATATCTAACAATTCTTTTCATGATAATTACCTGAACACACACGAAGAAAGTGAAGGAATAATCAGCACCAGGGGAACAACGGTTGTTGACTTCAACAATAACATTATCTACAATAACTCTGGTGTTAGTTATTTTATTGTTCAGGGATGGAACGCCACATTATTGTTTCAACACAACCAGATATACGATAACACAGTTTCTGATGGCTATCTGTATAAAGCAGTAGGAGGAATATATGCAAACCTGAGTTTTGAAGATAATATAGTAAGAAACAATCATGGTTATGGCTTAATTTTCCTCAGATGTTCTGGAACGCTGAAAAGAAACCTGATTTATGCCAACGATGGTTACGTGTACCTCTTTTCTGACAGTAACACATTGTTTGTTAGCAACACTATCGTTCATAACAATGGAGGAGGTCTTAACATATCATATTTGGCTACTTCTGTTGTAAAGAATAACATTATCGCTTACAACAATGGAGCAGAAATTAATCTTAACTCAGGCAATCAACAAATTCAATATAATTTAATCTACGATACAACTGGTTCTCTATTGGAAGGAAGCTTCCCTCTGCTACTTTCAATGATTGCTTATAATGCTAATGGAACGATGTGCGATGCATATTTTAACATTTCGCAGGAGCCCCTGTTCATTGATCTGGCGATAAACGATTTAGCTTTGTCTGCCATGAGTCCATGCATAAATGCCGGAGACCCAAACTCACAAATGGATCCGGATGGAAGTGTGGCTGATTTGGGTGCGATCCCATATGATCTGTCCACTCTGGTATTAGAATTGCCACAATCATATGAGTTCATAATGTCAGAAACTTTGTTGGTTAACATCGCACAATACATCGCGTATATGAATATAGATATGCTTACGTTAACTGCATCCGGAAACCAGCAAGTAAGCCTTGATATAAATGGGCTCACAGTAACTCTGTCTGCTCAGGAAAATTGGCATGGAACAGAACAAGTTACTTTCACTGTGAATGATGGCTTGGGCAGAGCAATTGCTTCGGATACGGTCACAATAAGGGTTTTGCCTTGGATAATCGATCTGCCTCCGTCATTTACATTCAGTGAAGGACACTCCATCCAGCTAAACTTCGCTCCATACATAACATGCCCTCCAGATATAGTTCCGGTTTTGTTTGTGGAAGGGAATAGCAATATTCAGGTTACATTCGAGGGTTTGCTGGTTGATATGAGTTCTGTTAACGACTGGGTTGGTTCTGAGACATTAGTTTTTTCCATAACTCCTCCTTTGGGACGGATTATCACTTCTGATACTCTGGAGGTTTTTGTTACTCACCTAAACAGTCCCCCCGTGATAACTTCCTTCACACCGGAACAATCGCCACTATACATTCCCTCTAATAGCACTGGCTACTTTAATATAATTGCACAAGATGAGGATAGCGAATATACTATCGGATGGTATATCAATGGTGTTGATCAGCAGATCAGTACGTCATTCTTTTCGTTTCAATTTGGTCAGAGCTTTCCATACTTTGTTAAAGTAGTGGTAGCGGACGAAGAGTATTCAGTTGAACAAATATGGGAAGTGCGAAATCAGGTTAACAACGATGATACTACCCAAACACCCCTTAAAACTGAACTAAACAGAAACTACCCCAATCCA
This sequence comes from uncultured Candidatus Cloacimonas sp., assembly GCA_964430595.1. Lineage (GTDB taxonomy): Bacteria > Cloacimonadota > Cloacimonadia > Cloacimonadales > Cloacimonadaceae > Cloacimonas. The sequence goes on along the minus strand of CAYSGM010000078.1, from coordinate 817 downwards.
TTTAACCCCACTACCACAGTTAGTTATAGCATCAAAGCCCAAGGCAATGTGAAAGTATCTGTATATGATATAAAGGGTCATTTAGTAAAAGTGCTAACGGATGGGTTTGCTGCGGCAGGGACTTATAGCTTAATTTGGGATGGGTTGGATGTTAATGCCCAATCAGTGGCATCTGGTATCTATGTTATTAAGATGGAAACTAAAGATGGTGTTGATGTTATCAAAGCATGCTTAACGAAATAATAACAAGCTTTTAACACGTATAACCCGGGAACATCAGCTTCAGGATTAAAGACTGGAGTAATCTGCATAAATTCATCCACTACAGAATCAGCCTTTTAACCCACATTGCTGCATTCCTGCGCACAATTCTCCGTGGGACTTGTGCTGTTAGTGAAAAATGTCCAGTTAAAGCGCACCGCCACAAAGACTTCTTTCACCACTCATTCGGCAAAATCCATTACTATTAGCAAGTCCATGTGATAACCTCTTCCGGGGCAGATAATAACGCAGGAGAATGAACACTTGCCTTCGGGGCTTTGGAGAGAAAGTTGGGTTGGGAAGGCAGAAGCGGTGCCACCTTCGGCAAATGCGCCATCACTTACGCAGAATAATGGCAAGAGAAACGCAGTTCTTTTCCTAATTTCATGGTATGCTCCAGATTTCTTGATGATTACTCCATCTCCAATCAATGACAATAATAGTCAAGAAGCGTATTGATCAGCCTGTTACAATCTGTTAACTATGCCGGATTCTGAATTTACGCATCCCCCCGATATTTTCTTTGTGCGCTCTGTGAGTCTCCTACCGATGGCCA
>CAYSGM010000077.1:10606-14071 GCA_964430595.1 uncultured Candidatus Cloacimonas sp. | reverse complement strand
GTGGGAAACAAGCTTATTGCCATGTTTACGAAGGATGTGCAAACCAAGATTGAGGTTTTGGATACTAACGGGAACTTCCTGTACCCCATCGAGATGCCTCATCAGGGGACTGCATATTTCATGTATAGCGAAAAGGAAGATAATGAGGGATACTTCGTTTTCTCCTCCTACATAAGCCCGGATGAAAGATATCATTACAATATACCTGATAACAAGCTAAGTTTCTATCACCGCGACCCCATCAAGGCAGATGTGCAGAAACTGGTTTCCCAGCAGGTGTTCTTTACTTCTAAAGATGGCACAAAGGTGCCTATGACTCTGGTTTACAAGCAGGGGATGGAGAAAGACGGCAATAACCCATTGTTCCTGTATGGTTACGGTGGGTTTAATATTCCTATGATGCCATCGTTCAATAATACTCGTATGGCACTATTGGAAAAGGGTGTGATAATTGTAATAGTAAACCTGCGTGGAGGATGTGAATACGGCGAAGAATGGCATGAAGCGGGTATGCTGCTGAATAAGCAGACAGTGTTTGATGATTTTATTGCTGCTGCCGAATACCTGATTGCAGAAGGCTACACTAATCCGGATAAAATCGCTATCAACGGCGGTTCCAATGGAGGTTTGTTAGTTGGAGCCTGCTTAGCACAGAGACCGGAGCTGTTCAAAGTGGCAATTCCCTCCATGGGTGTGCTGGATATGCTACGCTATCATAGGTTTACCTGCGGGTTTGGTTGGATGCCGGAATATGGCAATCCCGAGGAAGAACAACACTTCCATAACCTGATTAAATACTCTCCTTTGCATAACATAAAACCCGGCGTAAAGTATCCTGCCACAATGGTTACCACCGCAGATCATGACGATCGTGTGATCCCGGGACATTCATTTAAGTTTGCTGCTACACTTCAGGAACATGCCGATCAGGATTTGCCGTTATTGTTATATACGCAGAGCCAATCAGCCCATGGTGCCAGCAGCCTTACCAAGGGACTGGAACTAACGGCGGATATTTACAGCTTTATCTGCAAGTATCTGGAGGTTTAGGAAAGCAAGGGATTGGCATTGATTCTGCCGTGAATGGCTTCTCATAACTTGTTTAGAAATATGTGATGTGCGGAACCAAAAAAGGATTTGACAGATTATATGACTTGGCTTTTCCTTGGCTTGTCGCTCGCTTTTAATGAGATAAGGAGAAGTTATGTTTCGTAATCTGATGCTTTTGTGTATTTTTACAGCCATCTTCGTCAGCGTGTTTGCCACTATTGAGACCGAGCCAAACAACACCCCTAATGAAACTGGAGTAACTTGGTGTGACAACGGTTCTCACACTGGGGCATTCAATTACCCCGGCGATGTGGATTACTGGTTTTTTTATGGATTCCCGGAGGATGTGGTTAAAATATCCACTTTGGGACAGACAAGTATGGATACGGTGATCGAAATCCGCAATTCAGCGGGTGTTGTTATGGCGATTAACGATGATTACAACGGCACTACACAGTCCTATATAGAATATACGGTTCCGGATGATGCCACATATTATGTGCTGATAAGGGAATATTATAATAATCCCGGAACGTATGGGTTAACGGTGTCAGGAGAGTTTATTTCCTATAATGCGGTGCCCAATGTTCCTTTCAATTTTAACATCCCGGATGGAAGCACCGGGGTTGACCCCAATAGCCCGAATCTAACATGGACATGGGGAGACGGTTGTTGCCTGGGGAGCTGGACTATGATGTTCGGAGCCAGCATTTCTGGAATGCAGACTCTGAACATGTTCCCCGATATGATAACTACAAGGCAGGACGGCATAGCCATTCCCGCACCTTTTATGGGCGGATTCACTTATTATTACCAGATATTTCTCACCCTGCAAGGTGTGCAGTATGCCACCCCGGTTTACACTTTTACGGTGATGCCGATCTCGCTGCCCATACCCTTTATCGAAAACTTCGATAGTCCTGGCTATCAATTTGGATCTGTGTCGGAGGGTTACCCCTGGATGACTGCAGAATTGGAAACAGGCAATCCGGGATCAATATACTCTCCCAGGATCGAGGGTAACACATCCTATCTGATTGAAAGCGGAACTCATGATCTTACCTCTGCTTCAGGCGCATATATGTCCTTCCGTCATCTTGCCTTACTGGAGCCTGAAGATGATCATGGCTATGTGGAGTATTCCACGGATGGAGGTGCCACGTGGGCGTTTTTCCCGGCTTCTTCTTATATGGGAGCGGGAGTATATGATTTGCCCGGTGGAAACAACCCTCTGGGTCCCTGCTTTGATGCAGGTTCTTATGCGAACTGGGCGGATTACCAGAACATCACAAACATCAGCGGGATGTGGCATACAGAGGTGTTCGACATCACACCCTGGGCTGCTTCCAGTGCTTTCCGGGTTCGGTTCCGTTCGGTCTTTGATGATGATGCCGTGGGCACCGGATGGATAATTGACGATTTCAGTGTGCAGTATAATTCCATCACCATTCCAAGCCTGCCAAATCCTGCAAATGCTTCCACAGAGGTAAATACGAATCTGCGCCTATCCTGGCAAGCAACAGGGGCGACGGGTTATGATATCGGGTTTGGCACCAATGCCGCTGCCTTAACGTATTACAGCTCCACGCAGCCTTATTGGGATGCCCTGAACCTTGCCCCATACACCACCTATTACTGGCAAGTCCGCAGCCGCAATGCTTATGGAACCAGCAAGTGGTCTGCAATGTGGAACTTTAGCACCCAGCAATATGCCACTCCCTGGCATCAAAACAGTACTTTATCCATCAACAGAGTTGTGTTCGGTAGCATAGACAATAGCTCTGTGTGGCTTGGATACACAAACTATTCTACCCTCTCCACTATCGCTCAATGTGGTATAGACCTTCCTATATCGGTATATCTGGCAGGAGGATATGGACCCGAAGGAGTGAGAGTATGGGTGGATGTAAACAGGGATGCTGTGTTCAATAATACCTCCGGAGCAAATGAGTATTGGGATATTCCCTGGGGAACCAACTGCTTTCAGGGCACTATTCATCTGCCCTCAAACCTATCCGCATCGCCAACCAGGATGAGGGTGCAGGCCATCCACACCACTACTGATGTGCTGGCACCTTCGGGAGTGTTTCAATATGGAGAAACGGAGGACTACCTGCTGCTGACTGCAGATAATGCGATATTAAGCGTCTCTCCTGACTCTGCAAGCTTTCCGGAGACCCTGATAAGCTTCGCATCAAATCCGATCCGCTTTACTTTCTCCAATACAGGCGGACAGATTCTGGATATCACCCTTACCGGCATTACCGGTGCAAATGCCGATGCCTTTACCCTCACGGAGGGGAATGCCTATCCCATTCATCTTACCAACAATACCGCCTCAGTGGATATCAGGTTCATACCTCAAAGCCTGGGACTGCACACTGCCAATCTGTTGGTGAGGGATAACCTCAGCCG
>CAYSGM010000077.1:0-10596 GCA_964430595.1 uncultured Candidatus Cloacimonas sp. | reverse complement strand
ACAGGTATCGGCAGCCGGATAGACGGTGCCCTCTGCTTTGATGGTTCGGGAGAACATGTAGATATTGCTTCCGCTGCACCATTACAAAATCTAACTAAGGTTACCCTGGAAGCATGGTTCAGGTACGATGGAGGAGCGGAGATTCAGTTCTTGACCTCCAAGAACTATGAGGAACTGGAAATCCACACCGTAGCTTCTTCCGGCAGGCTAAGATTCATTCCCACCACAGGAGTGTATATAGACAGCCAAAGCGGAGTGCTGCATACCGGGCAGTGGCAGCATCTTGCCTGTGTCTATGACCCCTCTGCCTCTCTGGCGAAAATCTATATCGACGGAGTGGATGCAACATGGCAAAACAATGGCTTTAATCCTCTTACCACTCCCCTGCAGTCCACAACATCTTCATTCATATTCGGGAATAGAAGAGGTTTGGCATATCCCCTGGCAGGCTGCCTGGACGAAGTAAGGCTCTGGAACATCGCCAGGAGTAACAGCGAGATAGCTGCCAATATGCATCTTCTGCAAAACCCGGGTGCACCCGGATTGACAGGATACTGGAGGCTGGATGAGCTTTCAGGAGACAGGATCTATGACCAGATTCAATCCCTGCATGGCGACCTTATCAATATGGAAGCCGGAGACCGCATCCTAAGCGGTGTAGGGCTTATCTCCGGACTCAGCGCACCAACCGGAGTTAGCATCGCAAGGATAGGGAACTCAGTCCGTTTAACGTGGATTCCAGTGGTTGGAGCTACGCGTTATAAGGTGCTCAGCTCTCCCAATCCGGAAGGCTCCTTTTTGCTTAACTCAAGTGGTGTCTTCGATGGAAACAGCTGGACAGTTCCTGCATCAGAAGAGTGTCTGTTCTACAAAGTAGTGGCAGAAGCGTTTTAGTACAGTAAATATATGTTAACAAAGCTCTGTTCACCGCCTCTAACATTTTAATAACAAAGGAAGGATATCATGAAAGGATTGATTATCACAGTCCTCATAGTTTTAATCAGCATTAGTATGTTTGCCCAAGGGTGGAGCAATGACCCCGCTTCACCTAGCCTTGTTTTTGGTGGAGATGGCGAGCAGGTGATGCCAAAGATTGCCATAGATTCTGCCGGCAACAGCTTCATGACCGTGTTCGACAACTCCAGCGGGGGTTATCAGGTATGGATCCAAAAGTTCAGCCCTGGGGGAAGCCCTTTGTTTAACCTGCCATCCGGTAACCTCGTAAGCTCTAACCCATGCGACACCTGGCTTACCGATTATGACCTAACTGTGGATCAGGATGATAATGCTCTCGTCACTTTCCAGGATATCAGGAATGTTACCAATAACGTGGTGGTTTACAAGATAGGCGGGGAATTCGCCCAGTTATGGGGAGCAAATGGCATATCCCTTTCGAATGATACAACCACTGATTACTCAAACAACGCTCCCAAGGTATTAAATACTAGCCTGAATAACACTTACGTTGCCTGGATGCATTCTGGGACAGGAAATGGGGAGATCAGAATCCAGAAGCTGAACCCTGAAGGGCAATTACAGTGGGCAGAGGGAGGCTTGATTATTGCTAATCTTGCGGCAAGCTGCACCTGGCCTCAGTTGCTGGAGACCGATAACGGTGATATCCTGATGAAATACTATCAGGACAGCGGTCCCTTCTGGGCACCCACCCGGCACATCTACGTGTGCAGGATCAATCCTGCAGGGCAGATAGTGTGGAACAATCCTGTCTCCACCGCTGGCGGGATAAGCGCATGGAACCAGATCATCGGCTTTGAGCAGGATGGTTCCGGCGGTGCTGTGCTGGCATGGTATGACGACCGCAATAATGACATGGTAAATGAAGTATATGCCAGCCGGATAACCTCCCAGGGCTGGGTTACGATGGACACGAATGGCAGCCTGGTTACCACTGCTACAGGCAATCAGCAGTATAACCCGCAGATAGCGGTTGATACCGCCGAAGAAACGGTATATGTGTTTTACAAGATCACCGATGCCAATCAGAACAATAATTCGCTTGGAGCTCAACAACTTGACTATAGCGGGGTTCGCCAATGGAGTGACGCAGGAATCCAGTTAGAAGGCTTAAGTTTGCATGTGATCATGCCACATTATGCTTGTGTATCTGATGCGGGAGTGATTTGTGTGTATGGCAGGGGTGATGTGCCATCCAGCGATGCCACCACTGCGCTGAGGGTGCGTTGTTTAGATACACAGGGCGCTAGCGTGTGGGAGAGTGATTATCAATTCCTTGCCTCAAACAGCACTTCCAAGCTGCATTACGATTTTGATAGCTTTGGTTCAAGTTGGTTTGCCGGTATCTGGGAACAGGGCACTTCGAGTAATGATTCCCATGCCATGCGCATGAATAGCGATGGAAGCCTGGGGCAGTTTTATGCGCCTCCACAGAACCTGAGTGCAGAAGTGATTGGTAATGATATCACCTTAACCTGGCAAGCTCCGGTTACTGATCTGCCCTTGCAACGTTACTACATATACTATAACGGTTTCCCCTTGCCGGAAAACCCGGGGCTGAATACAAGCTGGACATATACGGACTGGACGCCCCAAACCGGCAGCTTCTATGTGAAGGCAAGATACCTGGACGGCAGCGATTCCGCACCTTCCAATACGGTTACCATCACCATTGTTGCCAATGAGGATGAAGTGCTGCCTGCCATTGCCGACCAGATGCAGGTTTATCCCAATCCGCTTCATAACTCTGCTGCGGTCAGGTGGTTCAGCAGCAAAGCGGCATCGGCGGTGCTTACGGTTTACAATATGAAGGGACAGAAGCTGGAGAGCAGAAGCATCGAAGCTGCCAAGGCAAGCTGGAATGAAACCTTGTGGAATGCCTCCGCCTACGCAAACGGAATCTATCTGCTGCGTCTGCAAACCGGAACACAGGTTCTAAACCACAAAGTTATGATCCTAAAATAAGTGAAAGAGGGAGTAATGATTAAAGCTCTAATTGCGTCGTGCTGTGTATTATCAGTTGCTCTGCTTTCAGGCTGCGAAGAGTTTAAGAAGGAAACCCGGGATATTGCTAACTTCTTTAGCAAAACCAGTAAAACCTCCACTGTGGATGGCACGGTGCTAAAGTATTCTGCAACAGACACCTTGAAGGTAGCCTTCACTGCATCGGAATTTAGCATAATCGAGCTTAATGCTGATATTATCCTCAACGGTGGAGACGCAGCCGAAGCATACCTGGTAATCACTTATGATGAATATAAGCCCGGTGATGCTACCGTGCAGGTAAGCGGTTCGTCCCTTGCTATCAGCACCAAATCCGGCAAACCCGCGCTAATAACCAAAATAGAGGGTAAGCTTCCCAAGCAAACCAATCTGGATTTAACCTCCACCAGTGGAAGCATCAGGATCAGCAACTTCTCCCCTACCACCTCCATAAAAACCGAAAGCACCAGCGGGGATATCACTTTAGCGAAATGCAAAACCGGCAACACCAATGCCATCACCGTCTCCGGCAGCATTCAGGCAACAGATCTAAAGGTAATCAACGCAATAGCTTTTAACAGCACCAGCGGGGATGTAAAGTTAAGCGGTTGCGAAGCTCAGCAGCTACGCGCAGATACAGTTTCCGGCGACATTGAGGTGAAAGAGAGTGTTATAAACGATATGCAGGGCAATTCCATCTCAGGAGATATCAATATGATTAGCTCCAAAGCCCAAAAGCGTAAGTTCTCAACCTCCTCAGGCGAAGTGATGGAAAGATAAGGGCAAGTTATTGCTTATGCTATGCGTCTGCTAAAAGTGGACCCTTCCCATAGCTTATCTTGCCGGTGAAGTAGCGTCTGCGGATTTCCGGCAAGTGCTGCTTCCAGGCTTCAATGCCATGTTTTTGGATGTATAGCTGGGAATATAGCTTCATATTATGCGGCAGCACATTCGCCCTGTCCGCTGCCGGATGCAGCTTTTCGCAAGGGAAGTCTTCGCACTCAAAACACATATCAACTTCATGCTTTTGTGCACAGATGTAGTTCTCGCAACGGCTCTCCAAATGCGGGCAATTGCCATCCACGGCACGGCAACCGGGGCAGGGCAGGCTTTCTTCCTTCATCCCATGGGCTACCAACACCGGCAACAGTTCCGGCTGGTCTTTCACTTTATAGGCAGAGCACTCTCCGCAATATATCCCGCATGGGGAAACCAGCAGAATATCTTCTTTGTTAATCATGACGGTCTCCTGTAGTAATCTCTTGGGTACCTTGGTTTCTTGCTTTATTTTGCGTCAAGCAGAAATTAAACCTGCGTTGCTGCTTACTTGCTTGCCAAAGCAGTTTCGCAAGCGGGTTCATCGGGGGTTGAACGGGCAAAAGCCCGATGATCTCATGGTCAGATCCCGATCGGCTCACGTTCGACAAGCAAGGAACATGCGAATAGTAGCTACGGACATCTTGTCTGTAGGCAGTTCAGCAGACGGGACGTCAGCTGCTACAGGGAGATATCCAGCAGACGGGACGTCAGCTGCTACTATGAGACAAACAAAAGAGCAGGCTTATGCCTGCTCTTTAATTGTTTATAGCCCGTAGGTGCTTAGTTTAAGCTCGCAGTTACTGCGTTTTCAACCTCTGCTGCAATGATGTTGCATTGCTCCACCAGGCTTTTTGCTTCGGCAAGCACGGTGGTCTTGAAGTGCGCATCGGTGATGCCGGCAATATTGATAAGGATGTTATAGTTGGCGGCTTTGGCGGCGCAGAGGGCGGTTAGGGCTGCCACACCTGCATCGGAGAGGGCGTTGGAGTTGCCTATTTTGGCGATGCGGGCCGATAGATGCAATGCCTCCAGAGAAAGCTTCAAAGTGGCAAGCGGGGCATTGATGGCGGCTTGGGTGCCCTGTTCTATCATGGCATTGCGTTGCGCAATCTCCTCATCCGTCTTTTTTGGCAGGCGCATGGCGTCCATCATGGCATAGAAGGCATCGGTGTCGCGGTCTATGCATTCCAGGGCTTTCAGCTTTATATCCTGTCCGATGGGGGCAATGGCGTAGGCTTCGTCCTGAACCTTTTCATAGCCCTTTTTGCCGATGGTAAGGTTTGCCACCATGGCAGATAGCGCACCGCTCATGGCAGTGCAAAGGGCTGCCACGCTACCACCGCCGGGAGCGGGGGCATCGGTGGAAAGCAGGTCGCAAAAAGCATCCAGCTTCATGCTAACTAAGCTGTCGTGGCGGGCGATGGCATACTCTATCACCTTTTTATCCAGATCGAACTCACCCAGTTCGCTTAAGCCCATGGACTGGATGGCTGTTTCCATGATCATCTTTTCCGGGATGCCGGTGCTTTCGTTCATCTTGGCGAGGTAATACTTCCCTGCCTCTACCAAAGCGGCTTTGGGTATAAGCCCCACCAGCTCACTGCCGGTAACCTGAATGCCCATTTCGGCTGCCAGTTCACGCACTTTATCCAGCACGGCATAGGGCGGGGTGACTTTATAGTTGGTAAGGTTAATGCTTATCTGGGCGCGGTCGTAGGCGTCGATGAACCAGCCCACCGCTTTGCAATGGGTGAAAAGACCGGGGGTGTTCACTTTGTTGCCCTTTTCGTCCTTTAGCAGCTTGCCTTCGGCATCACGGGCAGGCTTACCGCTTTCGCGGATGGAGAGGGCAATTTCGTGGGCTTTCTTTTTGTCGCGGGTGTTCAGGTTAATGTTGTAGGCGATCAGGAATTCGCGCGCACTGATGGCAGTAGCACCGCTCTTGGGGTTAAAAACGTGGGGACCGAAGTCCGGTGCCCAGGCAGGGTCTTTGGCTTTGGTGGCAAGGGCTTCGTATTCGCCGCTGCGCACGGTTGCCAGATTGCGCCATTCTTCTTTGCTGGCTGCGTTCTCATACAGGTAAACAGGAATGCCGAGTTCGTCGCCAACCCGCTTGCCAAGCTTGCGGGCGTAATCGGCACACTCTTCCATCGTCATGCCGGAAATGGGAATGAAGGGGCATACATCGGTGGCGCCCATGCGGGGATGCTCGCCGTGATGCTTGCTCATGTCGATAAGCTCGGATGCCTTCTTGATGGCTACAAAAGCAGCTTCCACCACGGCATCAGGCTCGCCAGCCATGGTAAACACAGTGCGGTTGGTATCGGCACCGGGATCCACATCCAGCAGCACCACGCCGTTAACAGCTTTGATAGTGGTGGCAATAGCGTCGAGAACTGCTTTGTCTCTGCCTTCGCTAAAGTTGGGGACGCATTCCATCAGCTTCATACTCTATACCTCTATTTGGTTATTTTATGTATCTTAACTTTAATGATCTTCTTGGAAGTGGCTTGCAGCACCTGAATGCGGTAGGGCTCGATGGTTATCACCTGTCCCTGATGCGGGATGCGCTCCAGATGGTCAAGAATCAGCCCGGCGATGGTTTCGTAGTCACCTTCGGGAAGCTCGATGCCGTGGTCGTCCGCAAGGCGGTCTATCTCCACATCTGCCTGTGCCAGCCAGGTGTTGGGGCTTACCTGCTCCACGTCGTTATCCTCTTCGTCATCGTCGTATTCATCGTCTATATCGCCGACGATCTCTTCCAGGATATCCTCCATGGTAACGATACCGGCAGTGCCTCCATAGGAATCCACGATAATTGCCATACTACGCTGCTTTTTCTGCATATCGCGCAGCAGGATATCCAAGTCCGTGTTTTCCGGGGCAAAGAGGGGTTCGTGCATGATGTCGCCAGCACACATGTTGTCCGTGCAATCGCGCTTTAGCACATCATAGATAATGAGCACGCCTACAATGTCGTCTATGTTATTGCGATATACGGGATAGCGGGTGAAGCCTTCTTCGCGGGCAAGCTCGATGACCTCGGGGATCAGAGAGTTTTCCTGCACCGCTACAATATCCGTGCGGGGCACCATAACGTTGCGGGCTTCCAGCTCGGTGAAATCCAGAGCGTCCTCGATCATTTCCATCTGAGGCGCGCTGATGCTATCGGTGGAAGCCTGGGAAAGCAGGAAGGTAAGATCATCCTTGGTTAGGTAGTCGTATTGATTGTCTTCTGTGAGGTTAAGCATCTTGCGGAGGGACTTGTTCATCCAGGTAACTATGGCAATGAAGGGCTTCAGAATGTAGTAAAATACCTGCACAAGGGGGAAAAGACGAGGCACAATAGTATCGGCATGGTCTCTAAAGATGGCTTTGGGAAGAATCTCTCCGAAGAGCAGCACGATAGCTCCAATCAGCAAAGCCGTGTAGCGCGCATCAAAGGCAAGCACCCCCAATTGGCTGACTAACAGGGTGGAAAGCGAAGCAAGGAGCACGTTGGAGATGTTGTTTCCTATAAGGGTTGTGCCCAGAAACTTATCGGGCTGGCGCACAAAGCGCAAGAGGGCAGCACGGGATTTATTACGTTTGGCAGCCTGCTCCAGGGCTATTTGATCTATGGACAGCAGCCCAGTTTCAAGCCCTGAAAACAGAAAGGAAAGAAAGAGAAAGAAAAGTAAGATTACAAGTGTCAGAAGTATCTGAACTAAAGCCATTTATTCGTTTACCTTCTCGTTCCTCCAGGCAATGCGTAACGCCTGAATAAACTCATCAATATTTCCTGCCAAGAAAGCATCGAGGTTATAGCTTGTCAAGCTTATTCTGTGGTCGGTTACTCTGGACTGGGGAAAGTTGTAGGTGCGTATCTTGGCACTGCGGTCTCCGGTAGATACCTGAGCGCGTCTGGAACTGGCGATAGCTTGTTCCTGTTTGCTGATCTCAGCATCCAGTAAACGGCTGCGCAGCACTTTCATAGCTTTGGCTTTATTCTTTATCTGGCTTTTCTCGTCCTGGCAGGTAACCACAATGCCCGTGGGGATGTGAGTGATACGGACGGCAGAGTCGGTAGTATTAACGCTTTGCCCGCCATTGCCGGAACTTCTGTAAACATCGATACGCAGTTCATAATCATGGACTTCGATATCAATGTCTTCGGCTTCGGGCAGCACCGCTACGCTAACCGCAGAAGTATGTATCCTTCCCCCGGATTCGGTTACAGGGATGCGCTGCACCCTGTGAACACCGCTCTCGAAACGCATCAGACCGTAAACGCCATCGCCATTTAGCTGCATGATAAGCTCTTTGTAACCGCCTAAACCGGTCTCATTGGCGTCCAGGAGGCTAAGCTTCCAGTTCTTGGATAGTGCATAATAGCTATACATGCGGTATAAATCTGCTACAAAAAGGGCTGCTTCTTCCCCGCCTGTTCCGGCGCGGATTTCTATGATGGCATTCTTAGAGTCGTTGGGGTCACTAGGAATCAGCAAATCCCGCAGCTTCAGTTCAGCATGGTCTAATTGTGTATCCAGGCTAAGGGCTTCTTCTTTGATGAGGGCGGTCATATCCGCATCGCTTTCGCTATCCAGCAGCACCTTTACTTCCGCAATGTGCGTTTCCAGCAATTGATACTGCTTCCAAGCCTGGTTAATCTCGCCCAGTTCCTTGAATCTGCGCAGGCTGTCCCGATAGCGCTTGGCATCGGTGATTATAGCCGGATCACTGATAAGTTCCTGGGTTTCGTGAAGCTCTGCTTCCAGTTGGTTTAGCTTATCTCGTGGTATCAAGCTTTGTCCTCTATAATAGTAACGTTATACTCGCTTATGTCCATATCCAGAGCTGCTTTCATGGCTACTAAAGCTGTCTCTACCATGCTGTCATCAGGAGGTTGGGTAGTAATGCGCTGCAAAGCCATGCCCGGAACTGTCATCAGCTTAACCAGCGGATGTTTAAGGTTCTTACCGGAAAACTTCAGCACTTCGTAGGAGACTCCGGATATAATGGGGATCATCAGAATATGATATCCTAAGCGCAAGAACACCGGGACAGGTTTGTGCAGAATGAAAGCAGAGACAAGCGTATCAGTGATGGAAAAGATCAATATCCCCGTAAGCAACACGAAGAACATGAAGCTTGTTCCGCAGCGGGGGTGAATAGTAGTCCACTCCTGTATCTTGTTTATCAGCAGCGGGGTTTCATGCTCGTAGGCGTTCACATTCTTATGCTCTGCTCCGTGATACTGAAAGAGGCGTTTCACATCCTTCATCAGGGAGATCAGGTAAACATAAAGCACGAAGAAAACAATGCGGACACCACCGGCAAAGAGGTTAAAATAGAAATCCTGCTTGGATAGCTGCATCCAGTCCGAAAGCTTGTAAGGCAGTAAGCCGAACAGGAGAAAAGCCAGCCCAAAAGCGAATGCGTAGCTTAGCAATTCTTCCATCTTAGCTGCACCCTTGCTTTTTTGCTTGGTTATCTTGCCCTTGGCTTCTTCTTCAGCTATCAAATCCAGCTCAAAGCGATTCGCAGAGAAGGTAAGGGTTTTTATACCGATTATCATCATCTCCACCAGAGATACAAAGCCACGGATAATGGGAAAGCCAAGCACCTTATGTTTCTTGGTAAGACTTACAAATGGTTGTTTGAGGAGTTCGATGCTGCCGTCTTTGCGCCGGATGGCGGTTGCCAGGGCTTCCGGTCCGCGCATCATCACGCCTTCTATAACTGCTTGTCCGCCTACGCTGATTTCTTTCTTACCTGTCATAATATTCCTGTTGCCTAGTGGCAAGCCTCATTTTCACTATGTAAAGAAAAACGCCATTAACCGCAGTACAAGCCAACGGTTTCAATGGCGTGATAATAAACGTGCTTTCTATTTCTCGGTTTCGGTAGCGGCAACGCCGTATTTCTTGTTGAATTTCTCCACGCGTCCGGCAGTGTCGATAATCTTCTGCTTACCGGTATAGAAGGGATGGCAAACATTGCAGATATCTACCTGCATATTGCCTTTAGTGCTGCGGGTTTCGAACACGCTGCCACATGCGCATGTCACGGTGGCTATTTCGTACTTAGGATGAATTCCCTGTTTCATGTATCTATTGCTCCTTGTGTAAATTCACTGGGGTTTGGGACAAGAAATCTGGATGCGGACTATGTGTCAACTAAAAAAGGGTAACTATCCAAGTTCTGCTGTTTTGAATCACATCCCCCTCCTTTGCTTAAGCCTAATAGGCGGTGGTTTGGTGCGAAATTTGCATGCAGAGCTTGTATAAGATATGATTTCTGGAGATACAATGAAGTATATTATCAGGCTAAGCTTCTTTCTGGCAATGCTCTTACCTCTGCTCTTGAGCGCTACGTTACCTACGTGTTACAACACGTATGCTGAAATTACCGCCATGCTACAGGGCTTTGAGCAAAGCAATCTTGATATCGCCAAAGTGCATGTGATCGGTTATTCCCAACAAGAGCACATCCCGATCTATGCCCTGCAAGTCTCGGATAATGTGTTGCAGGATGAAGATGAACCAGCCATGCTATTCGTGGGGCAGGTGCATGCCGAAGAACTTCTGGGGGTGCAGATCACGCTTAGCAGTATCGCAGAAATCCTGAATGGTAGATATCAAATGCCCTACTCTCAGTGGATCAATCAGTTTGAAATCTGGTTCGTCCCTACCGTTAATCCCGAAGGGCACAATGTTGTTACCTCGAACACGGATGTAACATACCGCAAGAACAAGCGGGATAATAATCTCAACGGCATTTTTGATTATGATACCTCACAGCCCGGCTACGATATAGATGGCGTGGATTTTAACCGTA
>CAYSGM010000076.1:0-14108 GCA_964430595.1 uncultured Candidatus Cloacimonas sp. | reverse complement strand
AGTTCGTGTGGCAGATCACCAAGAGTTTGCCGAACGCGTCGCTTACAGATGTGTAACGGCTGTTGTTCCAGTTCACGAAGTGGTTTTCGTAGATGGGAGCAAAGTCCTTGGAAATAGCTTCACGCGTGCTGTTTAAAGTGTTTATGGAGTCAAAACCATCGTTGTAAACGCGGATTTTGTAGCTGGTGTACACCCGCAAAATCTGTGTGGCGGGATTGTAGGTGAAGGGTGTGGTTTTAATGGTGATACCACGAAAATCTCTTAGTATATACGGCTCGGAAAGCTCTGCTACGGTTGAGGGATAGAAGTTTCCGCCCATATACACTTTGTCGAAGGTATAGGGGATAGTATTGGGATCTATATTACGAGTAATAATGCCTTTGGAAGGTGCGATGGGGAGCTTGATATCATGATATTCCAGATCATACATGTCCAGCTTTACAAAAGCATTGTTATCTATGATGATACTGCGGTTGAACACAGGAAGCTCCGGCATTCCCTTTTCCTGTGTGATTCCTTCTTTGGGCAAGCTGATATGGAACCACTCAGAACCATTTATTTTTACTGCTTCTTTTTCAAAGCTATTCACCCTGTATTGCAGGGTAGTTTCAGTTGTTGAAGAGCTGATCACGGATAGGGAGTTATCCCCCGTCCCCAGTGTCACTGTCTCGGCTGATAAAGCAAATGCCGCAAATAGTGCGAGGCAAATCACCAAAAACACACGTTTCATACTGTCTCCTTGTTTTGTCAATTCTAATAAGATATCTGAAATTACTTCAATAAATAAGGTTAACCGCTTGACAATGTGCCATTAAACCCATATACACCTATACCATTACAGTGTGTATAGCGAGCTGACAACAGTATCAATGGGCATTCAAAAGCAAGAGAATATATCATGCAAGTATAGTTCCACAAATGCCTAAATTCTTGTAATACCTATCAACTGCTTACAGGCAAGCACACCTCTATCAAACCTCACCTTAACCTCTCTTTGTGAGGTCAAGGTGAGGTTTGATAGAGCAAATCATGCAAGTCTGGAGTCGATATCGCCTACACTGGTTGTGCTTTTACTGCGATCTTTGCGGCGATATGGACTACAGGCGTCGGCTGTGTGTCGCTGTAGTCCATTTGGCTAGTGTAATTGGGAGATAGATTTGTTGTTTGGAGAAGCCAAATCGACTCCAGACTTAGTGAATGCAAGCAAGGAACAAGCGCGGTTAACAAATCCTAACTTTGGGATAACGAAATCTTAACAATAGGAGCGTATAATAGGAGCAGACTAAACAAAAAAAAGGAGCAACAATGAGAAATCTACTTTTAGTCTTAATTTTGAGCGCAATCCTGCTGCCCACCCTGCTAAACGGACAAGAGCTGAAGATCAGCGGAGAAATGTGGGGCAGATGGACGATGGACAATACTATGTACAAGAACGCTGCCGGAACTTACGAGAGTAAGCTGGCAAAGAACTATTTATCTTTGGAAAGAGGTTATATTGGTCTGGAATCCAAATTTAGCGAATCCACCAAAGCACGCTTTACCATTGATCTCTTTAGTACCGATGCTACGCACGAATGGCCAAACAAATATGATACTTACCAGCCAGTCGATAGCGTAACTGCTTATACTCAGGGATCAATCGATGGTGCAGGATTGAAGCTTAAATATGCTTATGTAGATTTTGCAAATCTTATCCCCATTCCCGAACAGACTCTCTCCATTGGGCTTCAGAAAGTATATTTCGGAACTATCTACGATTGGAACTACTCGTTGATCGGTAAAGCCCCCACGGATGAATACAAGGTAGCCAATTCCGCAGATTACGGTGTTACCTTTAATGGTTTCATCCCCAGCGGTTATGGCGAATACGCTATAGGTGTATATAATGGGGAAGGCTACAAGAAAGTGGGTAAAAGCCTTAAGGACAACACCGAACTGGCTTTCCTCGGTAACCTGCGTTTAACTCCTTTACCAGGCATCACCCTTGGTGGTAGCTATATGATGAACACTGTTGAACGTGACCAGAAGCTTTCCGGAGATGCAGAAAATAAAAAATACGAGAAACAGAATCTGATGGACGGTATTGTACGCCTTGCTTATGGTCCTGCCGACCTATGGATTGAATATATTACTAAAGGCGTGAAAATGCCCAATGACAAGCTACTCACCGCCGGTGACAAGGATTACACCAGTAAGGGTATGATGATTATGCCAATTATCTCCCTGGCTGAATATCTGCCGGTGGATTTACAGGTGATTGGACGCTACGATATGTGGGATGATTCCGACAAACCTATCAAAGTAGGTAGCGAGATCAAGCATCCTGAAATGAAACTGAATGCTATCACCATGGGCGTGAACTATAACATCATGCATGATATCTCGAACGTTCCTCAGATGCAAATCCAGCTGAACTATACCGACAAGAAATACAGTGCAGATGAAGTATATTATGCAGATTATGCCAAGGGCTATAAAGATAGCTCCCAGATCATGATGCAGCTTAAGTGGCGCTTTGCCAATACAATCAAATAAGGAGAAACGATGAAACATACGAGTAAAATAGTAATTCTGCTTGCCCTGGCATGTCTTGTAATAATACCCGCCTTTGGCAAGAACGGACATATCACTTGCGCGGGCTCAACAACCGTGCTTCCCGTGGCACAAGCAACCGCAGAAGCCTTTATGGATAACAACCCCGGTATAAACATCTCGGTGCGTGGTGGTGGCTCAGGCGTGGGCGTGGCAGCACTGCAAAACAAGACTGCCGATATAGCAAACTCCAGCCGTCCCATGAAAGCCAAAGAAATTACTGCCTCTAAATCCAAAGGGATAAACCCCACTGCCTATGCTGTGGCAAACGACGGCATAAGCATCGTGGTGCATAAGAACAACCCCATTAAGAACCTGACCATCGCACAGATAAAAGGCATCTATACCGGTAAGATCAAGAACTGGAAAGAACTGGGCGGTGCAAGCATGCCTATCGTAGTTGTCTCCCGCGATATAGCTTCGGGAACCTTTGAAGTATTCAACGAGAAAGCCCTTGCCGGAGCTAAAGTTGATGGTGCAGCACAGCTTCTTGCTTCCAATAACTCTGTGGTATCGGCAGTTGGCTCCACTCCCGGCGGGATCGGTTATGCAGGTTTGGGATATGTTACCGAATCTGTAAGAGTTGTTACTGTAAACAACGTGATGCCCAGTGAAAGCACCGTAAAGAACGGAAGATATCCCCTTTCCCGCAAGCTTTATATGTACACCAATGGCAAAGCAAGCGGTGAAGTGGCAAGATTTATCAGCTTTATCCAATCACCTGCGGGGCAGGAAATTGTAAAAGAACAGGGCTTTATAACCCTAAACTAGTTTATAGAGAGCTAAGCGGTGAGAGCATGGAGATTACTTCCAAGCTCTCACCTAATATGGGAAAGGTATGAAGAGCTATAAAGAAAGATTGTTTCAGGCGATAACCTACACAGCATCCTTGTTTACCATTGTGGTGCTGTTGGGGATAATTTACAGCCTCTTTAACGAAGGCTTGCCCTTTTTTAGAGTGGTGTCGATCAAGGAATTCCTCTTTAGCGGGGCATGGTATCCCACGCATGAGTTTCCTGTCTTTGGGGCAAAAACCCTGGTTGCAGGTTCTCTGTTTGTAACCTTGGGTGCGTTGCTGATTGGCGTCCCGTTGGGCTTGGGCTCTGCCATATACATATCGGAGATTGCCGGAACCCGCATGAAAGAGATAGCAAAGCCGGTGTTAGAATTATTAGCGGGTATTCCCTCGGTGGTTTACGGGCTTTTTGGGATAGCATTTCTGGCACCTTTGGTGCGGCAATGGTTTCATCTTGATACGGGGCTTAATGTCTTCTCTGCTTCAATAATTCTGGGTGTGATGATTATTCCCATCATCGCCAGTATGAGTGAGGATGCCTTATCCAACGTGCCCGAAAGCATAAGAGAAGCTTCACTGGCATTGGGAGCCACCAAGATAGAAACCATCTTCAGATCTGTTATCCCTGCCGCAAAGAGCGGGATAATCGGCAGTGTGCTACTAGGTTTCGGCAGAGCAGTGGGAGAAACCATGGTTGTATTGATGGTGGCTGGAGGCAGTGCGCAGATTCCTAAAAGCATCTTTGCCTCTACCCGCCCCATGACTTCCACCATTGCTGCTGAAATGGGGGAAACAGTAATAGGTGACTTGCATTACCAATCCCTGTTTGCTTTGGCTATCCTGCTATTTGGGTTGACCTTTGTTACCAACCTGATTACCGAACTAGTGTTCCTAAAGAGGAGCAGCAGATGAACAAGCGCAAGCTGCAAAACCTTTTAGGAACAGGAATCCTTGGCTTAGCACTACTAATCACATTCGGGTTCCTGCTGGTATTCCTGATCAGGATGTTCTGGATGGGCTACGGCGTTTTAAGCTGGGAATTCATCTCATCTGCACCAAGGAAAGGCATGACAGAGGGTGGGATATTCCCTGCCATAGTGGGAACCTTCTGGCTAACCACTCTGGCTATTGCCATAGCCTTGCCCCTGGGAGTGTTCACTGCCATATACTTAACCTCCTATGGCAAACCCGTGTGGATGGTTAAGATAGTAAAAATAGCTATAAATACCCTGGCAGGAACACCTTCTATCATCTACGGGTTGTTTGGAATGGCTGTCTTCGTATCCCTCTTTGGTTTTGATATTTCAATACTCTCCGGCTCACTTACCTTGGCAATTCTGGCTCTGCCGATGATTATTAACGCCACAGAAGAAGCCTTACGCAGCGTGCCCAGGGATTTCCATGATGCTTCCCTGGCATTGGGAGCTACCAAAAGGCAAACCATCATGCGGGTTATGTTGCCCACCGCCTTGCCGAATATCCTTACCGGCACTATCATTAGTATCGGCAGAATCGCTGGAGAGACCGCCCCTATTATGTTTACTGCTGCCACTTTCTACTCCCGCATGCTACCCAAAAGCTGGAACGACGAAGTGATGGCATTACCCTACCATATTTATGCCCTAATGACCGAGGGAACGCATTCTGAATCTCAGGTTCCCATCGCTTATGGAACAGCTCTGGTATTACTGCTCATGGTTCTTTCCATAAGCGCAGTTGCTATTTACACCCGCTATGCAATCAGGAGAAAAAGAAAATGGTAAACACCCGCATTCAAACGCAAGACCTCAATCTGTGGTTTGGCAAGCAACAGGTGCTGCACAATGTAAATATCCCCGTTTATGATAGAATGGTTACCGCCATTATTGGACCCTCCGGCTGTGGTAAATCCACTTTGCTGCGCTGTTTTAACCGCATGAACGATCTTATCCCGGAAACCAGAATAGAAGGCAAGATCAGCTTGGGCGATATGGATTTATACAGCCCAAAAACAGACGTGACCCAGGTTAGGGCAAAGGTTGGTATGGTTTTCCAAAAGCCAAATCCCTTCCCTAAATCCATATACAACAATGTAGCATTCGGTATGGTGGTGCAAGGCAAATACAGCAAATGCGAAATTCACAGTAGAGTAGAGGATAGCCTTAGAGCTGCATGGTTATGGGAGGAAGTGAAAGATAGATTGCACTCTCCGGCTATGGCTTTATCGGGAGGACAACAACAAAGGCTTTGCATCGCCCGTGCTCTGGCTAATAATCCTGAAGTACTGCTACTGGACGAACCCACCTCTGCCCTAGATCCACAATCCACTGCCAAGATAGAGGAACTGTGTCTGGAGCTGAAGAAATCCGTATCCATCCTAATCGTTACCCATAACATCGCACAAGCAGGAAGGATATCTGATTATACCGCTTTTATGTATCTCGGGCAGTTGGTGGAGTTTGATATTACTGAGAAGGTATTCACCGTTCCTGCCGACAAAAGGACAGAGGCATACCTTACAGGTGTGTTTGGCTGATGCGGATTTGGGTTTATAATAGAATTATGGAGATTATATGATTAGCAGCAAAAAAGACGAATTGAAACAGCTAATGATGGCGCAAGCTGGCTTAGTGGAAAAGATGATTAGCATGGCGATCGGCGGGCTTTACGATAGCGGGGTATCCTTTGTAGAAGAAGTGATGATCTTCGAGAAACGCGTAAACCAGATCGAGATGGAACTGGAGAGCAAGTGCACGTCTCTGATTGCCCTGCATCAGCCGGAAGCCAAAGACCTGCGGGTGATCCTGATGATATACAAGATAAACAACGATTTGGAACGCCTGGGAGATCAGGCGGTTAATATTGCCGAAAGTGCAGCTCAGCTTGTAGGAAACCCCGTGATAAGAGAGCTGCCGGAACTTATCACCATGAAGGATGCCACCCTTGCGATGCTGAAGGAAAGCTTGGATGCTTTTGCCCGCGAGGATACTGATGCCGCCCGCAAGGTATGTAATGACGATAACATAGTAGATGACTTGAACCGTTCCATCTACAAGCATCTGGTGACGCTGATGAAAACCAATCCGCATCAAATAGATTTGTATCTACACATCCTGAGGATCGCCAAGAATCTGGAGCGTATCGGTGATCTCTCCACAAACATTGCCGAGAATACCATTTATCTAGCAGTAGGTAAGAGCATCAAGCACCATGTGGAGGAACTAGAGTAGCAGCTACTACTCTATAACGTCATAGTTACTAGTCTGTTACAGTGAGAGGGGCACCTCTCTATCGGTGTAGAAGACGTCTCGTCTGTTGCGTGCCTGTCAAGCTTATTAAGCCCAAACCTTATTTATAGATCAGTTTATACCGCTACTTCATACCTGCCTCCATTCATCTTGAAAGAGTGTTGATTTTGCTCAGCCAGAAAAAAACACCGTGGTTTGAAAATAATCCTTGACTGATTATTACGAAGCCTCATATTATGATTTCGTAAGTTTACATCCTTAAAGTGTGTGGAGGTAATATGTTAAACTTAGTAACAGTGCAGTTGAAGTGCGTTCACTGCGGAAAGTCTCTTATGGATCACGAGCATTTGGTTGATAATGTGGCATCCATCAAGCTTTATTTATAGATTGGGGAAAACGAAGGCTATATCTGGCTTTCCTCCATTTACGGCAGCTACAATCTGGAATCCACCATCGAGATTAAGGACGGGGAAATTGCTGAGTTCAAATGTCCCCAATGCTTCCACGTGTTAAAATCAAACGAAACCTGTAGCGAATGCCATGCGCCAATGGTGGATTTTCACCTGGAAGAAGGCGGAAAGGTTTCCCTATGTTCCCGTGCAGGCTGTAAGAAGCACTCCGTGGAGTTTGAAGATCTCGCCACGGCAATGAACCACTTTTACAACGATTTCGAGCTGCAGAAGTACACTCACCCTGAAGCGGGCATCCCAAATTACAAGAAAAGTCCCGGTCAACCAGAACCAAAAGAACTACTGGAAAGCGGTAGCTTCTTAAACACCTACTGCCCGCACTGCAAGATGAGCCTGATTAATGACAATCTGCTTATCCTGAAGGTGGAAAAGATGGATGGGGAGATGGGTATCCTGTATATGAGCCCCTACCTGAATGTGTTTACGCATACCACCACGGTTAAGATACCCGAAAAAACCCCTGCCAAAGATGTCAAATGCATCTATTGTGACCACAGTCTGATACACGAAGATAAGAAATGCCCCAAATGCAATTCTGATCTGGTGCGCATCAATGTAAGCGCTATGCGTAAGCTGATCGATTTTTACTTCTGCTCCCGCAAGGGCTGCACCTGGCACGGGCTTAGCGACGAAGACCTAAATTTCATCATGTTGGAAGATAGCCAGGAGTGGTAAATGTATGAGATACTTAGTAAAGAGGAGATGGCGGATCGATCGATAATAAGGCTTGATATATACTGCCCGCTGATAGCCAAAAAGGCTAAACCGGGGCAATTTGTAATAATACGTGTGAATGAACAGGGGGAACGCATCCCTCTTACCATTGCCGATTGCAATGCCTATTCCGGCGTGATCACCATTATCTTTCAGATCGTGGGGAAAACCACTGCCCTGCTGCGGGGTTACAAAGCCGGAGACTATATAAAGGACGTGGTGGGACCTTTGGGTAAAGCCGCGGAGATAGAAAAGGTCGGCACGGCAATTGTGGTTGGCGGCGGAACCGGCATTGCCATTCTGCACCACATCACCAAAGCAATTAAAGAAGCTGACTATTACGTTATTGGCATTCTGGGAGCCCGCACCAAAGACCTTATCATCATGGAAGAGCAGATGGCAAACCTCTGCGATGAAATGATGATTACCACGGACGACGGCTCTTACGGAACTCAGGGCTTTGTAACCGATGCCTTAAAGAAATATCTGGATGAACGCCCTGATATCAAGCTGGTGTATGCCATTGGTCCTATTGTGATGATGAAGAACGTATGCAAGCTCACCAAGCAGTATGGCATAGAAACCAAAGTGAGCCTGAACCCCGTGATGATAGACGGCACCGGCATGTGCGGGGGGTGCAGGGTTTCTGTGGGTGGAACCACCAAGTTCTGCTGCGTGGATGGACCTGATTTCGACGGTCACAAAGTGGATTTCGACGAACTGGAAAAACGCAACATCATGTATCTGAAGAAAGAGAAAGATGCGCTGCTGTTCTCTATCCGGTAGGGGGATGAGATGCTGGATTATGATGTAAAATATCTGAAGTTCAAGACCTATCTAAGCACCTACTGCCCCCATTGTAACAAGTCCTTTAATGTGAAGGACAAGGAACACGACCACCTGATGTTCAAAGGGCTTTTCAAGAGCAGCGATATGGAACTGAAGCTTAGCCCCTATCTGGATGTGTTCGAAGTGGAAAGCTCTGTGGAGGTCTCACAGGGTGAAGTTCTGGAAGATCTGATCTGCCCCGGATGCAAGCAAAGCCTGGTGGATCACGACACTCATTGTGCGGAGTGCGGTTCGCAGGTTGCAAAAATAACTATCTCCGCCTATGCTAAGCTGTTACCCTTCTATATTTGCCTTAAACATGGCTGCGAATGGCACGGCTTGACCAAAGCGGATGAACGCACCATAAAGCTGAAAATACCGCGCCAGGAAATGCCGGAGCAAGATCAAAGACTGCGGGGCTAGAACTTTCTGGAAGTGCCTTACGGCTTAACCACGGAACTTACGCAACTTGAGGCGGGACGCTGTTTGCAGTGCACAAAACCCAAATGTGTGGATGGCTGCCCGGTGAATGTGGATATTCCGGAATTCATCAGGCAGATACGCGCCGGGGATTTTATCCAGGCTGCCAAGGTTATCAAACAGCGCAATATCCTGCCGGCAGTATGTGGGCGGGTTTGCCCTCAGGAAGAGCAGTGCGAAGCACATTGCGTTCTGGGGATAAGAGATAAACCTGTGGCGATCGGCAATCTGGAACGCTTTGTGGCAGATTGGGCGATGAAGACGGATTCTATCAAGGTGCCGGTAATCCATACCAAACTGAATAAGAAGGTGGCAGTGGTGGGCTCCGGACCCGGAGGAATAACCGTAGCTGCCGATTTGTTGCAGCTTGGTTACACGGTTACGGTGTATGAAGCACTGCACGAACCTGGTGGGGTTTTGGTGTATGGAATCCCGGAGTTCAGGCTGCCAAAATCTATTGTGCATAACGAGATTGATTACCTCCGCAGGCTGGGATGTAAGATAGAACTGAACACGGTTATCGGCACCGCCATTGCCATCGAAGAGCTTGTTGCAGAATATGATGCGGTGTATATCGGGGTAGGTGCGGGCTTGCCGGTGTTTATGAATATTGAGGGCGAGAACCTGTGCAATATCTTCTCCTCCAACGAATACCTCACCCGTATAAACTTGATGAAGGCATACCGCTTCCCGGAATATGACACGCCCAAACCCGAAGGTAATCGTGTGGTTGTGGTAGGCGGTGGCAATGTGGCAATGGATAGCGCGCGTAATGCCTTGCGCTGCGGTGCTGCCGAGGTAACCATTATATACCGCCGTTCACGCAAGGAACTTCCCGCTCGTGAGGAGGAAGTCCGCCACGCCATGGAAGAAGGGATAAAGTTCAAGCTGCTAACCAACCCGGTACGTTTTATCGGCAACGATATCTCCTGGGTGAAAGGTGTAGAATGCATCCGGATGGAACTTGGCGAACCAGATGCAGACGGCAGACGTAAACCAGTGCCCATCAAAGACTCTAACTTTATCATCGAAACTGATATGGCTATTATCGCCATTGGCACAGGACCAAGCCCCCTTATCTTTGCCACTACCCCGAATCTGGTGCGTAACCGCTGGGGCTATGTGGAAGTAAACCCCGAAACGATGGAGACTTCTATCCCCGGTGTGTATGCCGGAGGAGATATAGTTACTGGTTCGGCAACCGTGATTTCCGCCATGGGAGCGGGCAGGATAGCTGCCAATGCTATCCATAAGAAACTTAGCGAGAGTTAATCTCTGTTTCCTCTTAATTCCATAAGCAGGGAGCTTTTGCTTCTTGCTTATGGTTCAAAAACTGCTTACAATAATTAGTGTTGACGTTATTATGCCTTATTATAGTGTGAGTTTTGAAGTCTATTGAGCCAGTTGATAACGTATTTTTGGATGCAGTTGATGAGGAGAATTGATGTCAGAAGACCCTAAAAACCCCATGAATCACAACACCACAGCAGACGGGTCACGCCCTGAAACCACTGAATTGAAGCTCCCGGAAAACGCCTGGGAAGACATCTTTCAAGCAATCGGCAATCCCACCCTTATTCTGGATACTCATTACAATATCCTGCATGCCAATCATGCGGCGATCAGAGCAACCGGACTTTCGGCAAGCCAGCTACAGGGTAAGAAATGTTATCAGGTGTTTCATGCAGCTGGCTGCCAAAAAGCAGCGCATGGGTGTCCTCTTGAATTAACGGCAGCATCCGGCACAGCCCAAAGCTCCGAGATTGAAATGGAAGCCCTGGGCGGAAAATACACTGTAACTTGCACCCCAATCTATGATATAGACAATAAACTTAGCAAGGTGATCCATATCGCCAATCCGATCACCGAAAAACACAGACTAAGCCTTGAGCTGGAGCTCCAAAACAAGTATTTGGTGAAGCTGAATAATATAGCGATTAAACTCAATAAACTAAGCAACATGCATAATTTGGACGATCTGATCGCCAAGGAACTACTTGATCTCTCGGGTGCTGTTGCACTTACTTTAGGCAGCTACGATCCCACCCAAAAATGTGTATTTGTTAGAAAAATTGAAGCCGAATCCTGGATGCTTAACAGCATTCATGATCTGCTGGGAAAGAAGATAGAAAAGGTAGCTTCACCTGTTAGTGATGATGTGTATCACAAAATAGTTACTGAAATTGTAGGAAAGTATAAAACCCTGCATGAATCTTCCTTCGGGGAAGTATCTACCCTTGTTAGTGCTGCAATTGGCAAGCTGCTGCGTGCAGACCGATATATTGGAATTGCCTATGTTAGCGATAACGAACTTTTCGGAACCTCATTGCTTGCAATGGCAAAAGATACCCCTGAACCACCTTTTGAGATCCTACGGACCTTCGGACATTTAGCAGCTTTGGCAATGCGGCGCAGACAAGCTTCCGATGAACTTCAGGAAAGTGAGCAGAAATACCGTCAACTGATGGATACCATGAGCGAAGGCGTTATCCTGGTAGATAACGATGATACAATCCAATTCATCAATGCTGCTGCATGCCGGATTTACGGATATCATGAAAGCGACCTGATCGGCAAAACCGGCTACAAAATGCTTGTTTGCGAAGATGACTGGCCCATTATCGTAAGTAAGAATGCTTCTCGTCTTAACGGTGTTACAGATTCTTATCAGGTGCGGGGAAGGAAGCTTACCGGCGAGATCATCTGGGTGCGTATCAGCGGTGCCCCGGTAAGGGATAAGCATGGCAACGTGCATGGTTCTGTTGGGATTATTACCGAGATTACCGATGTAATAGAGAAAGAGGATACCCTCAGACGCCAGAATGCCTATCTGGACGAGCTTATCGAAGGTGCTGCCGAAGCTATTGTAGTGTTGGATAATGACGATCTTGTGCAACGTATTAATAAGGAATTTACCAGGATATTCGAATACACTTCCGAAGAAGCCCTTGGAAAGCAGATTAACGATCTGATAGTTCCCAAAGAGCTTATAAGGGAGGGTTTGAAAGCCACCCGTGATGTTGCTAAAGGTAATCAGATAAGCTTGGAAACCGTCCGGGTTAGCAAAAGCGGCAAGCACATAAACGTATCGATAGTAGGCAACCCCATAAAGCTGGAAGGCAAACAGTTAGGCGTTTATGCCATGTACCGCGACATCTCCCAGAGAGTGAAGCTGGAAGCCCAGATACACCAAAGCCAAAGGATGGATTCTGTAGGTAAGCTTGCCGGCGGAGTAGCGCACGACTTCAACAACATGCTCACCGTTATTCTGGGCTATAGCGACGAACTGCTGGCAGCTTTGGCTAAAGACGATACTCTTACGAAAAACGTGGAAGAGATTATCAAAGCCGGCAACCGTGCCAAGAACCTTACCAACCAGTTACTTGCATTCAGCCGCAAACAAATAATAAGCCCCAAGATGATCAGTTTAAATACCGTCATCACAGACATGCACGCTTTGTTGCAACGACTTATCTCCGAGAATATACTTTTTGAGATGGAGCTTAGTCCGGAGCTTTCTCATATAAAAGCCGATACCAACCAAATGGAACAGGTGTTGATGAACCTGGTGGTAAACGCTTGCGATGCCATGCCTAAAGGCGGAAAGCTGAGCATAGAAACCACCAACCATACTGTCTATGCGGGAGAATCCCTTAATTTCGAACATGCCAGACCGGGAGACTATGTGTTGCTTAGCATCAGCGATACCGGAATTGGGATGGATAAAGAAACCCTCAGCAGGGCTTTTGAACCCTTCTTCACCACTAAAGAGTTTAGCACTGGAGGTGGCTTAGGATTGGCAACCGTGTATGGCATTGTTAGGCAATCCGATGGTTTCATCTCTGCGTATAGTGAGGTTGGTATTGGCACCACGATAAAAGTGCTGTTACCCGCGGAAACAAAAGTGGCAGATGCTGTAGAAGATAAACCCAAACAAAGCCTGCAAGGAACAGGGCAAACTATCCTGGTGGTGGAAGATGAAGAAATCCTTCGCACCCTGATCACCAAGATAATCAGCAAGCTTGGCTATACTGTTACCGCAGTAGAAAACGGCGAGGAAGCCCTTAAAGCAGTTAAGGATATGGAGCTGTACCCGGACTTAGTTATCACGGACGTTGTGATGCCGGGGATGAACGGCAAAGAGCTGGCAGATATCCTGCGCACCGATAAGCTTGATTGCAAGATACTCTTCATGTCCGGCTACACAGAATCCGTTATTTCCCAGCAGGGTATCCTGGAAGGTGGCATCCAGTTTATCCAAAAGCCCTTTACCCGCAGTGAGATGGCTGAAAAGATAGTGAGTATCTTTAAGCCAGATTCTCCAACATCTTAAAGGGAAATCTGATCTAAGCTACCGCTTCCTTGCTTGCATTACAGTATCATTACAGATTCATTGCAGGTTTGATCTGCAATAAACCTGCAATGATAGTGCAGTAGCTTTATGTAGGATGGTGATGAATATCACCCAAACTTTAAGGATAGAAATCGGGTAACATCCGCCACAAGAGTCAATCAGTAGTTTTCCTATAAGCCAAAGTAGCCAATATGTTTACCACTATTGCATAAAAAGTAAGGACCAATAAATCTGGATACAAATCACCGATGCCAGCTCCTTTCAGCATAATCGCCCTTGTATCGCGAACAAAATAACTGATAGGAATAAATGCAGATAATATCTGCCCCCAAGCCGGCATATTCTCCACTGCAGTGAACAAACCGGAAAGAAATACGAACACCATCAGGATAAAGAACCCGATAAACATTGACTGCTGCTGAGTTTGAGCGCGAGTTGATACTAACAAACCAATCCCAAGCATCAAGGCAAGATAGATAATCAAGAACAGCAATTCCAGAAGAAAGCTGCCAATAAAGGGCACATGAAACACGAATATCGCAATCAAAATGCACAACAAGAACTCCACCAAGCCAATTATCAACATGGGAATCAGCTTACCGAGAATGAACTGGTATTTCTTTATGGGAGTTACATTTATCTGCTCT
>CAYSGM010000075.1:0-14142 GCA_964430595.1 uncultured Candidatus Cloacimonas sp. | reverse complement strand
AGTCGCCCAGGATGCTATCTTCGCTGTCGTGGCCGATGGGTTTATCCAGCGACACCGGCTCTTTAGATATGGAAAGGATGTTTTTTATCTTTTCCACAGGGATGTCCAGTACCTCGGAGATCTCTTCCGGGTAGGGATCGCGTCCCAGCTTCTGCATTAAACGCCGTGAGGTACGGTTTATCTTATTGATAGATTCTATCATGTGCACCGGAATGCGGATGGTGCGTGCCTGGTCGGCAATGGCGCGGGTAATTGCCTGGCGTATCCACCAGGTGGCATAGGTGCTGAATTTATAGCCCTTGCGGTAGTCATACTTTTCCACTGCCCGCATCAAGCCGGTATTACCTTCCTGAATCAGATCCAAAAACTCCAGTCCGCGGTTGTTATAGCGTTTGGCAATGCTGATCACCAGGCGCACGTTGGCTTCTATCATCTCGTTCTGAGCTTTTTCCTTGTTACGTTCGGCGCGGTCTATCTCGCGCAGCAGGAACACCAGTTCGCTGCCGGTCATCTTGGTTTCCAGCTCCACACGGCGTATCTTGCGGCGGGCGTTCTTGATCTTGCGCAGGGTTTCCACAAAGACGTTCGGATCCATGCCGGTTTCCACCTTCACTTCCTCGAAATCCTCATCGCTCTTCTTTGCACGGCGTCCGTAGGTGCAAATCTCGTCTATGGTATAGCGTTTTATGCGGGTAAGTTCCGTGATGCTGTCATAGCTTTCCTCGATGCGCTCCACGAGGCTGCGGATACGATACACCATGCGTTTGATCAGCTTATCGTTATAGGCAAGGATCATAAAGGTATTGATAATCAGGTTACGGATATCATCTATCTCTTCCTGGCGGTTAGCGGTGCCGGTTTCGTCAAAATCGCAATTATCCAGTATTGCACCCACCTTATCCAGGTTAACTTCATTATCTTTAAGGATTTCCTTGAACTTATCGATTATCTTCACATCCTGGTTTTTATCTATCCAGGTGCCGATATCCACTTTGAATATCTGGTCCAGACGCACTCGCCGTTCACGGTAGCGGTGCAGGAAGTTATACATTTCGCGCAGGGTGCTGCCGGACTGAAACACATTCTGATTTATCATCTTCTGATATGTTTCTATCTTCTTGGCAACGCGCACTTCGCCTTCCCTGTCCAGCAGGGGCACGCGCCCCATTTCGCGCAGATACATCCGCACGGGGTCATCGTAAAAGCGTTTGGTTTTGAATTTCTTAGGTGCAGCCGGTTTGCGCACAGCCGCACCGCCCTTGGTTATCCTCTTCTCGGTTTCGTCGATTATCTCGATGCCGTCCTGCGAGAGGTCGAAGATAATATCATCCACCTTATCCAGGAAAAAGGGACTGCTGGGCAGAATGTCGTTGATTTGTTTGAAGGTGATATAGCCGGTTTCTTTACCGAGTTCCACCAGTTTCTTCAAATACTCATTGTAAGTAATCATCAATGCTCCTTGCAAGGCGCTTCAAAAAAGGACTTTGTTGACCACCTTTCGGGTCATGCGTCGGTAAACGAGAGTCAGTTTTTCTTTCTGTTTGAGCAGTTCCAGATTATTTGGGTCTTTGACAATAGCGCGATCCATATCATCCAGGTCTCTCTGGAGCTTGCGGATGCGAAGCCCGACAAGGCAATCTTCAAAGCGCATTTGCTGTAAATCCTCGAACAGAAGGTCAGCCAGACCCTCCTTTATTTCTTTATTTTCAATATTATCCAACAGCGCAGCGGGTTCCCAAGTTCCGGCGCTAAGGCTCAGTGATACTAAATATGAGAAGAGTTCACGATAGAGCCTATTACTAAAATAACTCGTATCAAGCTCACTTGCAAGAAGTTTATACGAATCATAATCTTTAAGTGCTAATATCAGCAGGTGGCGTTCTTCGAAACTCTCTCCCTGTTTTGTGGCAGTGGGGGTCTGAACGCTTTGTACAGGCTGAATTGGGCTGGTGCGGTGCAGCTTACTATTAAGCGCAGTCTCAGAGATGCCAAAAGCTTCGGAAACATCCTTCACCAGCAGCTCGCGCTTGATCTGATCTTTCAGGTTACGCAAGGCATCCAGGATCAGCTCGATGCGTTCTGCCGTAGGGGATCCGAAGCGGGTGTCTGTTGCCAGAAAGCCTATCAATCCCGGAGCAGCATCCAGCAGCTCTTGCAGTGCAGGTTTACCATGTTTCAGGATCAGCGAATCCGGATCTTCCCCCTGGGGCAGGATAGCCACGCGGATTTCCATCCCGCGGCTGAGACACAGCAAACCACCACGCACGGCTGCCTTTATGCCGGCAGGATCGCCGTCATACAGCATCGTGGCTTTGTTGCCGAAGCGGGCTAGCAAGCTGATCTGATCTTCGGTTAAAGCAGTGCCAAGGCTGGCAACGGCATTGCTAAAACCGCTTTCGTAGAGACGGAGAAAGTCAAAATAGCCTTCGCACACCAGTGCGGTTCCGGCTTTGCCCATGTTATATTTGGTCTTGAACAAGCCGTATAGCTCTTTGCCCTTGGTGTAAAGCTCGGTGCCGGGGGAGTTAAAGTATTTGCCCACGCCCGGTTTTTCTTCCAACAGCCTGCCCCCGAAGGCGATAACCTCGCCAAAGCTGTTGTGAATGGGAAAGATAAGCCGATCGCGGAAAAGGTCGGAAAGTCCGCCGGAGTAGTTTCCAAATAAGCCGGAATCCTTCAGCAGCGACACTCCCATGCCTTCTTTCAGCAGGCGGTTCAGCAGGGCTTTTTCGCTGTTCAGCGCATAGCCGAGCTGCAATTCTTTGGCGGTTTCAGGTGAAAAAGAGCGTTTTTGCAGGTATTCCAGCACATGCGCTCCGTGCGCAATGAGATTAGCAGCAAAGAATTCCGCAGCGGATTTATACACTTGCAGAAGCTGTTCCCGCTTGGTGGAAACGGTTCGGGTGCGTTCCTGATCCGGGATGGCGATGCCCGCACGAATTGCAAGCCGCTTGACCGCTTCTATAAAGCTAAGCTTCTCATAATCCGCCACAAAGCCAATCACATTGCCCGCTTTTCCACAGGCGAAGCACTTGTATATCTGCTTGGGCTGGCTTACATAGAGAGAGGGTTTGGTGTCGTTATGGAAGGGGCAAATCCCGCGCCAATTCGTGCCGACGTGCTTCAGCGGGAGGTAGCTTTGCACTACATCCACAATATCATTGGCTTGGCGTATTTGGTCTATTAGGTTGCTTTCCATAACTATTTTAACAGAACTCTGATAACATGATCAACTCGATCAACCTTATCCATTAGTTCTTATCTCTCTTTTCCTCTTTAGCTCTTTTTTAAGCCATCTTTTTTCTGGGACTTCGGGCGTTTCGGCGAACGCCCCTACCGTAAACACTCTTTTCACTCTGCCTACTCATCCAAAGCAGTTCCGAACCAAGCTCGCCCAGGGGATCACCATGATTTATCCCGGTGAGATCATGGTCAGCTCATGGACAGTCCCCCCGCGGTTAAGCAAGGAACAAGCAAGCATGCAAACATCTAAAACAAATTAACAGGCACCGAAATGCCTTAGGTAAAACAAAAAACTAAATCTTAACCAAAGTAACGCCACTACCGCCTTCGTTCATAGGCGGAGTGTCTATCCCCAATATCCCTTTTCTGCGGCGCAGGTAATCCCGCACCTTGCTGCGTAGGGCACCCGTGCCTTTGCCATGCACGATGCGCAGGGTGTGCAAGCCTGCATAAGCCGCATCGTCTATGAACTCCTCAATTAGAGGCTTGGCTTCATCGAAGGTTAATCCCAGGAGCTTAAGCTCGAACTTTGCTTTGGGGCTGACCGTGGTTTTCACGAACACCTCGGCTTTTTTATCCGGATTAGCGGATTTGGAAGCGTAGAGGCTATCCAGCGGAGTTTTGAAGCTGATGCCGTTCATATCCACCGTAGCGCTGTCACCGGAGATGGAGGTGATCACCGCTTCCGCATCGAAGTTTGAAAGCCACACTTTAGCCCCGGGTTTGGGATTCACCAAGGGATTATGACTGTCGCATCCGCTACTGATCAGCTCTTTCTGAAGCTCCGCACTCCTGACATTTACCTCATGCAATTTTCTTTCCGAAAGTGACTTGCGTTCGGTCTTGTCAAGCTGTTTCAGCTCGTTTAGTTCCGCGGTATAAATCTTTTGTTGGGCGATAAGCTCTTTTTGCAGCTCTTTCAGGTGGTTCTTCCGCCGTTCTTTTAGTTCCTGCTCCCAGGCGGCTTCCTTGTTTTCAAGCTCCTGTAGCTTGGCACCGAGGTTGCGGGTTTTAAGCTCGAACTGATAGCTTTGCACGCTAAGCTTCTTCTTCTCTTCCTGCATCTTCTTCAGCAGTCCCGTGAAGTCCTGATTCTGGCTGCCTGAGAGCTCTTTGGCGCGGTCGATGAGTAGCGGGTCTATGCCAAGCGAGGCGGCAACTTCTATGGCGAAGCTATCACCCGGGAAGCCGGGGACGAACTTGTAGGTGGGGTGCAGGGACTTGAGGTCAAACTGCATGCTGGCATTAATGCAATTAGGATGCTGCTCGCCGAATATCTTCAGCGAGGTGTAATGCGTGGTGACGATGCCCGCACAGCCAAGATCGGCAAAGCGCTCCAGAATGGCTTGTGCCAGGGCGGAACCTTGTTGGGGATCGGTGGCAGCACCGATTTCGTCGATTAATATAAGGCTGTTTTCGCTGGCACCATTCAGCATTTTGCTGATTTTATCCAGGTGCGAGGAGAAGGTGGAAAGGGCGTTTTCGATGGATTGGTCATCGCCGATATCGGCAAAGACGTTGCTGAACATCCCTATCTTGCTGCTTTCGTCCACGGGAACGGGAAGCCCGGACATTGCCATCAGGGTGATTAAGCCAACTGCCTTCATTAGGACGGTTTTACCGCCGGTGTTTGGTCCGCTGAGGATTACTATCTTATGCTCGCTGCCCAGTTCCAGATTGAAGGGGATTACCTTGGCGGGCATGCCTAAGCGCAGGATCAGTAAGGGATGGCGGGCAGTGCTGAGGTTTATGTAGGCTTGGTTGGCGATCTGCGGAACTTTGGCATCCATGCTGTTGCAGAGCCTTCCGCAGGCAAAGCGGAAATCAAGCTGCGCTAATAGGGATTGGTTCTTAAGTATCTGAGGCTGCACGGCTTTTACAGAGGCGGTATATTGGGAAAAGATACGGTATATCTCCTGCTTTTCCTGCTGTTTAATCATTTGCAGTTCGTTGTTCATCGGCACCACGGCGATGGGCTCTACAAATACAGTGGCTTTGCTGCCGGAGTGGCTCTGCACGATGCCATCCACGAAGGGAACGGAGCTTTCTTTGATGGGCAGCACGTAACGGTCGTCGCGTTGGGTTACAAACTTGTCTTGCAGGAACTTTTCGAAGCGGTTGTCGCCCAGCAGGGCTTGCATGGTCTTCTGGATTCTTGCCCGCAGCATGCCGGTGCGTTTGCGGATGCTTGCCAGCTCAGGGGAGGCAGTATCCAGGATGTTGCCTTCGTAGTCAAATATCTCTGTGTAGCGGCGGTTAAGCTCCGGGAAGGCGGTTAAGCCCGTCAGCATGGCTTTTAGCAGGGGGAACTCGCGGATGTAATCGCTGCGGGAGAGCACTTCATCCGAGATGCGGTTGTTGCGGAATACGGCGGTGAACTCGTCATAACCGAAAAGACTGTAAGCGCTGTCCTCGAATAAGTTGTGCAGGTTGCTCAGCGGTTCGAAATCAAAATCCAGACCGTGTGCAAGCAGTTCCTGAACTTCAGCCACCAATTGCATGGATTTGCGGATGGCGGGTAGCTCTGCCATGGGGTGCAGCTCGTTTGCCAGCGCACTCCCTAAGGGGCTGTGGCAGCGCGAGCTAAGCTGGTGAATCAGGACATCATACTCCAGATCGGGGTTTCTATAGTTCATTTATCATCTGAAAGTTGCGGGGGCATATTGCTGCGCATGGGGAGTTTGGGCATTTTAATCAGCTTCATTCGCTCGGTAAGCTTCAGTTTGGTAAACACTTCTTCCTTCAGGACGTTCACTCCGGCGTAAACGCGGTGCTGCTCCCCGTCCTTAAGAGGGGTAGATAGCTTGGGCATGAAATCCAGCATCACCATGAGGATAAATAGCACTATCATACCATTACCGAAGCCAAGCAAAGCTCCCACGCCCTTATCCAGGGTGGATAGCTTGGTGGCGATTAGTAAACGGCTGATGATGTAGATAATCAGCTTGCTGATCACCACGATTAGCGCGATGATGAGCAGAACGGAAACAATGGTGGCTACAGCGCGGGACATATTGTATTTAACCAGTAAGCTACGTTGCACCAGCGGGTAGTAATGCCCCACCAGAAAGAAGGTAAGGATAAAACCACAAAGCTGCACCACAGTGGTGGCAAGCCCCTTGCGCCAGCCCAGATAGGTGAATATTAACAACAAGCCTAAGATGATCCAATCAATAATTCCCATGGTTTCTCCCGACTATAAAAAAGCATACAGGGACGAATCCCTGTAGCTTAAGTTTTGTGTAATAGTGGCTTTCCCGGGGGTGGGAAAGTTATTTCATGTAACGTTGCATGCGACGCTGTATTTTCAGCATCTTACGGCGTGCAGCGTTAGCTTCGCGTTTCTTCTTTACGCTAGGCTTCTCGTAAGCTTGATTCTTCTTTATCTCGGAAAGGATAGCAGCTTTTTCGCATTTCTTCTTGAAGCGTTTCAGCAAAAAATCGAAGGACTCGTTATCTTTAGCTACGACTGTCGGCAAACAAATCACCACCTTTGGTCTTATATTTAAGTTTAGAGCGCCAGAATTCTGAAATGACATATATTGTCAAGTGCTAATCGGTTAACCAATGGAATGGAGATACAGCATTAGCGGGAAAGATGTTCAGGGAGTGTTGTATGTTGGCCACATGTGCTTTCCAATAGTTTTATAGTGAGGTAACTACTACCTCTTCCTCCCCCTATTCCGTGGTGCGAAACTAAGTTTATGTTGACAGATATCATTTAGAATCACAAATTGCTTACGCTTGGCAAATAGCGATGCAATATGCATCTTATCGCACACTGCACCACGGGAGACCAATGAAGCAAGACAACATACTGATAGTAGATGATGACCATTCTCTGAGGCAAACACTTAGAGAGTGCAGCCAAGGGTTGTCCTGCCATGTTTATGTTGCAGGTAGCTGTGCTGATGCCTGGCAAGTTATCCGGCAGAACCCTGTCTCGCTTGTTGTGCTGGATGTGCTTCTTCCCGATGGTAGCGGTATCGGGATGCTTAAACAACTACGTGATGAGTTCCCCAAAATACATGTTATCATCATAACCGGTTCCACAGACATTAACAACGCCGTCGAAGCCCTCAGATTGGGTGCTTATGACTTTCTTACCAAACCATTTTTAATAACAGATTACATCGCCAAGGTTTCCGGGGCATTGGGCATTAACGATGTTTCTGACAATCTAAACAGGTCTTATCAAACCCACAATATCGTGGAGAAAACCTGTGATACAAAACCCCTCCAATTCCTGATTGGTAACAGCCCCCAGATTAAACATGTGATAGATCTCGTGATGAAAGTAGCCGCTATAGACACTGCAGATGTGCTGATCACAGGAGAAAGCGGGGTTGGCAAGGAGCTGGTAGCCAGGGCTGTACATCAATTCAGTACCCGCAATAAGAGGGATTTCTTTGCGGTAAATTGCTCTTCCATCCCGGAAGCTCTTTTTGAAAGCCAGTTTTTCGGGCACACCCGCCAAGCCTTTACCGGAGCCATTGCACCCCAGAAAGGGGTATTTGAAGCCACCAATGGAGGCACCCTTTTCCTGGATGAAATCAGTAACTTGCCTCTTAACTTGCAATCCAAGTTTTTAAGGGTGTTGGAAACCAGAAAAATCAACCCGGTAGGTTCGAATAAAACTGTTGATATCGATATCCGCTTGCTGTATGCATCCAATGTGAACCTGCAAGAGATGGTGCAGGAGGGAACCTTCAGGAGTGACCTATACCATCGCTTGAATACCTTCGAGATAAATATTCCGCCACTGCGTGATAGACGTGAGGATATCAGACCCCTGATAGATCATTTTTGCCGCTACTTTTCTCAATTGATGAAGATAGACCTACCTATACCGGAGAATAATGTGTATAACTATCTGGAACAGTATGATTACCCGGGAAACGTGCGCGAACTGAAAAACATAATTCGTAAAGCGATAATCCTGAACGAATCTGCTTCAGGGATGTTATCTCTGATCAGCTTTCCCGCATTGAACCCAACTCCGACTTCGCTTACGGCTATGCCTGTTTTTACCCGCGGATTCCAGAAGCTGGCGGTGCTCGAAGACATCGAAAAGCAATGGATTCAATATGCCTTGCTGGAGTATAAGCACAATATCAGCAAAGCCGCACTAGAACTTGGCATCAGCCGGCCGGCACTGCATCGCAAGATAGAAAAATACAATTTATAACGCTGCATCGTGATTGATGCTAACATCCAAGTTAAAAGGTTGTTCCTTGCAGGCATAGCCCTATCATTGCCCACCCATTCCCCTCTTTGTGGGGCGTGAGTGGGGTCTGATAGGGGTAAAGAAGCAAGAAAGCAGCATAAACAGCAACAGGCGGCTTCAAAAATCAAACCGCCTGTTTCACCGCTTATGGAGAATTATGAGTTATTTTAACATTGCTAATTTGGTGGTCTTGGTGTAATCACCCGCTTGCATTCTTAGGAAATACATGCCGGAGGCTATGGCTTGCCCATTGTCATTCTTCCCGTCCCATATCACCCGATATTCGCCAATCTGCCTGATACCTGAAGCCAGATTACGCACGAGCTGACCCTTGATATTAAAGATCTTGATGCTTACATTCTCTGATTCTGCAAGGCTAAAAGACACAGTGGTGGAAGGATTGAACGGATTGGGATAAACGTTGTTCAAAGAAGTTGTTAGCGTTAAATTCGGGGTGTTGTTACTGCTATGTTTCCCTGCAAGAGAGGCGGGCTCATCGCCCAGGACAATAGGTATCTCTACATTTGTACCAAAGTATAGCTCAAAAACCACCTGCCCGCCATTGTTAGCTACGTTGTTCCAGGTTCCATTCTGCCAATATGCGCCCCACTGTTTGCCGGTAATAATGGTGACGGTAAACTCGCCGCTACCTACAAAGGTGAAAGATTGAACAGGCACGAAACTCGGATCGGTGAAGTTCGGAATGTACCCGGAGCCGTTATTGGCATTGCCTCCGGTAACCGTGACGATGTATTCACCTATCCACACGTCCACCCCGTTGGGATAATCGTACCCAGCCCAATTTAAGGCGGGGTAACCGTTATTGAGAGTGTAATCAGAATCCGGAACCCACTCTAAAGTTAAACACCATCCATCAAAGGTGTTTGCTGCATAAGGGTAGGTCATTTCATAGGTAAATCTGCCTATCACGTTTGAACCGCCCTGAGACGTTTCACATGCCGACTCATTGGTATCCCAGTAGCATGCGGTAGCCGTGCTGAGATTGCCCTGGTCTATCGCAATCAGTCCGCCGCGGTTTTCGGACAAACCGATGAGCCCCGTTGCATAACAATTAGTATATTGATTTTCAAGGGAGTAGCCAACCAGCCCCCCTGCATAGTTACTTGCTGACGTTACCGAGCCGGTTGCATAGCAGTTGCTTATGTTTGTGGCTTGCATGTATCCCACCAATCCTCCACCGCCATACACTGGTGTAACAATTGAATTGGAATAGCTGCTTTCCAGAACCGCCTGCACACAACTACCGATCAAGCCGCCAACAGAAGTATCACCACTTACGTCTCCCTCACTGAAGCATTTGGATATTCTCGTGGCATAGATATCATCAAGAAAAGTGGCTATCCCAACCAGACCACCTACATTTGCTCTACCACTTAAAGATACGTTAGTGTGGCACTTGGTGAGGGTTGATTCTTCTGCGTAGCCGACCAATCCACCTATGTGGTCACTATTCCCTGTGATGTTTCCGGTTGCTTGGCAATTGAGAATAACTGTACCGAAACTATAGCCTATCAACATACCGACATTACTATTTGCTTGGATGCTGCTGTTTAAGATGGTGACATTGGAGATTTCTGCATTTGCCACATAGCCAAATAATCCTTGATAAGGAAGGTTGCGATTGATCAATAAATGGATGATGGTCATTCCCCTGCCATCAAATGTCCCTGTGAAGGGAATAGCTAATCTGCCATCACCGATTGGTTGCCAACCTTCTCCGCTGTTGTATGGGGCTACATCCATATTAATGTCATTGCCAAGAACAAAGTCGCTGTCGGGATAGTTTCTTACCTGATTAAGTTGGTCAGGGGTAGTTATAACATAAGGATCATCTGCAGTTCCTGTGCCGGTACCTGAAAATTCAAGTTCAGTTACAGGCTTAACTACCAGTTCAACAAAGCTACTTAGTTCGCCTGCACGAAAGCGGTCAATTGTTACATCGGCATAAATGCTAACTGCAAGCAGTAGTGTAAGAGCGAAGGTAAAAAGTGTTTTCATTTTAGTCTCCATAAGGTTTACTTATAATAGGTATAAACGCAATACACGTTCCAAACGGATTGATGCAACGTAAGTAACAGTTATATAGATGAATAGCATAGAGGGAGATGCGATTTGCATGGGCAAATACAGTCAGTATCCGATCATTGTGTCCGATTATGGACAGTGGAACAGTCCGATAACGAACAACATGAAAACCGAAAAAAATGATATTGAAGAAGCTGGCTGATTCAGAAATTGCTATCTTGCAAGGTAAAATAGTCTGTGTTGCTTGACAAAATATGGGCTCAGATTAAACACGAATTCTACTAACTTTACAAAAGGATTCAAAGTATGCTTGAAGCTCTCACCGGTAAGGTGTTTGCCACGGTTGCGTCGCTGTCTATGTTTTTGTTTTCTTCATACAGTGGCAACGATCCCTCTTTTCGAGCGCTTAACAGCCGTGTGGGGGGAAACTATCTGCAATTGCACACAAGCTTAGTGGGTGCTTTCGATAATGATTTCCCTGATGTTTTCAAGAGCAGCACGGTAATCCCTGTTAATTTCTCACTCATCATCAAATCTGGTAGAAGAACTCTAAGCGAAAAGCAGTTTCAGAACCGGGTGCGTTACGACCCTGGCAAGGGCATATACGAAGTATATCTTTCGGGTATGAAGCGCACGATAGAAACTGAATCCTACAATCACATGCTGGCGGAAATCTCCGGTTTTGAGTGCTCCGTCCCATACAATCCGGATTGGGGGGTAGTTAGTGTGCGTTTAGAGGCATCCCTGCCCACGGTAAAATTTACCCAATTGAAGAAGCCGGTGGATCTTATGGTGCTGTGGAAATTTCACAAGCCCCGTGTTAACGCAAACCTCGATTTACGAAAGACTTCGTAAAGGAATTAGCAAAATGCCTATGAAAAGACCCGGAATCAGAACTTGGTTGCTGGCGGTTTACCTCATCTTTTCCATTGGTGGCTTGATGGTCTTGAACCGTGTGTTCCAAACCAATCAGCTACAATCACAGGAAGCCATGGAGCACTTGGAACTAAGCGAAGAACTACGGCAGATAAAGCTGCACAGCAGCGCAGATTCCCTAAGAGCCATCCAGCTTATGGAGAATTTCAGCTCAGCCAAAGGTGTGGTGAAGCTAAGCCTCAGCGAATCGCGCTTCTATGCAGCTCTTACTTTATTGATTATTATTGTGATCTCCAGCACCGTGTTCTTTATCGTGCTAACCCGCATCAGTAAACCCTTGAGGGAGCTGCAGAACGCTACAGAACAAATCCGGCATGGCAACTTTAGCGTACATCTGCCGGAAACGGGGATTCACGAGATGAAGATGCTAAAGAATTCCTTCAATGTGATGTCCCGCGAGCTGGAAGCCACCCAGAAACGCTTGCTCGTAGCCGAAAAGGAGATGATCTGGAAAGACCTCTCCCGTATCCTTGCCCACGAGATAAAAAACCCCTTAACCCCCATTCAGCTTGCCGTGCAGCGTTTGGAAGAGCGCATTGTTACCGATCCCGAAAGCGTGAGTAAAATCCTGAATGAATCCCTGGATATCATCAAGCAGGAGATAGAGAATCTGCGTCTGCTGGCTCAGGATTTCTCCAGCTTCGCCAAGATTAGCAAGGCTCAACGTGAGAATTTTAACCCCGAAACCAGCATCCGCGAGATCTGCCGTTCTTACGCTGCGGATTACAATCTGGAGCTGGATTTACAGCCGGATTTGTTTGTCCTCTTCGATAAAACCCATTTTTACCAAGTGATAACTAATATCCTCCAGAATGCCATCGATGCCTCCGAACCGGGAAAGCCGATCAAGATTAACCTTAACAAGGACAAAAACTACGTGATTATCAGCATCAAAGATCAAGGCACAGGCATCGAAACCGAAGACCTCAGCCGGGTGTTCGAGCCGTATTTTTCCCGCAAGAGCAAGGGAACCGGTCTTGGCTTGGCATTGGTTAAGAAGCTGTGCGAATCCAATTCCGCCATCATCCGGGTAAAAAGCAAGCCCGGCGAAGGCAGCGAATTTACCCTGATCATCGAAGGCAACAAAGCATGAAAGTCTTAGTTATAGACGACGAAAAGAACATCTGCCTCACCATCAGCAACATCCTGAACGACGAGGGTTACGAGGTGCAGAGCTGCTACACGGCAAAATGCGGGCTAAGCATGGCGGAAGATGGCGATCCCGATGTGATCCTGCTGGATGTTAAACTGCCGGACATGAACGGCATCGAGGTGCTTGCCAGGCTGAAAAAGAGCCAGCCGGGAACCCCCGTGCTGATGATCTCCGGCAACAGCAGCATTGCCGATGCGGTGAAAGCCATCAAACTGGGTGCTTTCGACTTCCTGGAAAAGCCCCTCAGCCTGCCTAAAGTGAAGCTCACCATAGCCAAAGCGCTGGAGTTTTCCCAGCTTGCCAAGGAATTGCAGCGCATCCGCAGCGAGAACGAGCTGAACTGGGAAATGATAGGAAACAGCAGTGCCATACAGGATTTGAACGCTATTATCGACCGCATCGCCCCCTCCAACGCCAAAGTGCTGATCCAGGGCGAAAGCGGCACAGGTAAAGAGCTGGTAGCGCGCCTCATCCATGCGCGCAGCCCCCGCTTAGGCAAGCCCTTCATCAAATTCAATTCCGCTGCCATCCCCCGTGAACTGGTGGAAAGCGAGCTTTTCGGCTACGAGCGTGGTGCCTTTACCGGGGCGCAGAACCGTAAACGTGGTAAGCTGGAAGAAGCCGATGGAGGCAGCCTGTTTTTGGATGAGATAGGCGATATGGAACCTGCTGCCCAGGCAAAGATACTGCGCGTGATTCAGGAAGGCGAGTTCGAACGCGTGGGCGGTAACCTTACCCACCATATAGACGTGCGCATCATTGCCGCCACCAACAAAGACCTTGCCACCATGGTTAACAACGGCAGTTTCAGGGAAGATTTGTTTTATCGCCTGAATGTGGTGCCGGTGTTCACTGCCCCGCTGCGTAACCGCAAAGAGGATATTCCGCTGCTGGTACGCCACTTCTCCATAATGGTGGCTGCGGAGCTTAGTATGCGCCCCAAGGAATTCAGCCCCAAGGCTTTGGAATTTTTGGCACAGCCGGATTACCCCGGCAACGTGCGCGAACTGAAAAACATTATCGAACGCATTTACCTGCTGTGCGACAAGCAAATACCCGAACCCTACGACATCGCCAATATGCTTCCCAATGCGGAGATAAACGCCGATATGGCAGAATTCTGGAAAGCTACTGCCACATATACGGATAAAAAGCGTGAGTTTGAGATTCGCTACCTAAGCACCCAACTTCAGCTTTTTGGCGGGAATGTAAGCCGCACGGCGGAAGCGCTTGGCTTGCAGCAAAGTAACCTATCCCGTAAACTTCAGGAATTGGGGATAAAATAGTTGGCTTAAAAAAGAGACAAAGAGGGTTTGGGGGAGTGTTTATTAATCCCGGGAAGCAAGGGGAAAGATTTCTTTTTAACACAGAGGAAAAGCAGAGAACAGCAGAGAGTGGACTAGTGCAACATAGCAGCTTAGCATTGAGAGGTATTTCCTACCTATAATCTCTCCATCACATCATTACTTCATTACTTCATCACTTCTTTTCCATGCAAGAAAGCATTCTGTCATACTTACAGGAATTGCCCTAACAT
>CAYSGM010000074.1:3442-14245 GCA_964430595.1 uncultured Candidatus Cloacimonas sp. | reverse complement strand
TATTGCTCGTTTGCTTCTGCTTCCATTGCCTGCATATACCTGCCACCTTCGCTATTATCAGATTCGCCATTGTTGGGAATTGGATCAAAGGCATCTACCCTAATATAGCTTAAATGCTCCACTGGATCGACTACAACACTACTTCCTTCAAACCAATTATTAGATGCGTTAATCGCACCGAATGGGACGTATTGGTAGTTTCTATCAAAGTAAAAGTCGGCGATATCACCTGTGTCATAGCGATGATAAAAATCATTGTGCCCGGAAAGAAGTTGGATTGTGGCTTCGAACTCGTTTTCATCATAGAATTTGATATTAGCCACGGTGTTTCTAAAAGTATTGAAGGCGTTTTTGGACAGGTATAAATTTGACCTTGAGCCACATAACAATCCAATATCATTGGAATCGAACAAACAGCCTTGAATACGCGGAGTAGATACTCTGCTTTCAATAGCAATATCACAATTCTCGAAAGTTGAATCGAAAACTCCTGTGGGCTTTGGAGTATAAAGCGACATGTCAACTACAATCCCGGTACCACAAGAGACAAAGACACAACTGTTTATTGAAGGTAGAGCACCTTGTAACTTTATCCCGTAAGCAATGTTTTGGAATGTGCAATTGTTTATGTGTCCTGTTGATCTGTCGCTGAGCACTAGAATCCCGGTGCCTAGCGTATTAAACTCCACATTGATGATTTCGACAGGAGAATTTGCGTTGGTAATATCAAGACCAACTTGGTATCTTGATAAGACACCGGAAAAGCCGTGACCTTCTTCAGTATTGATGACGCTGCAAGTATGCCCCGGAACCGTATTGTAAACTTTTATTCCAATAAATGGGTGAGTTAAATATCCGTTTCGAATATGAAAATCACAGTTTTCCGCTGCCACATCCGAGTTACTAACAAGTATTTGAGCTAATTGGAAGCTTGAGTTGCTCATAGATAACGTACTCATGCTTTCTACAACTATCACATCGTTCAATGTGGTAGCCCCAGTTTGTTGAATTTGGCAAGTTATAAAGCTTAGGTTGCTGTGATTAACCGTGATGTTGGAATTATGATTAAGCGTAATGGCACTGCTTCTGAACGTAAGAGCTGATCCATTATATGCTGAGATTGTGGCATTCTCTATCAAATTGTGGGAACCTTTCAATGCTACCATAGCCCCATCTGAAACAATCACACTTGTTCCTGTTAGATATGTGCATACAGTGTTGGCTGCAATTGATAACGATCCACCTCCATTAACATAGAAATCCCCTTCCCAAGTACAATTTGCATCCTCAATGTTTAACGAAGCACCAATAGGGATATTAAAAGTAACATTATCCTTGAAAGTAGCTGTCCCTTGTACAGTAAAAATGGTACCCGGTGCAAGGGTAACTACGGTATCACTCATAAACACAGTATCTGTTAGAGGTTCTATTGTAACTGAGCCACCGAACAAAACGCTAACCTCACCCTCAATAAAAGCGGCTTTCCTTAAAATGGTAGCGGTATCAAGGGTTTCAGGCAGGGTAGCACACATCTGCAGCAGCTTGCCATCTCCGGGACCGATATTAACCAAGATATGCGTCCCATCACTCTTATAGAGGGTTTTGTCGTATGGATCATATAGGGCAAGATGTGTACCGAATAATGCATCTGCAGTTGAACTGGTGATAAACTCCAGGGTTTGGGGAGCAAACTGAGGAAAGAATAGATCATAGCTTGATGGCGGAACTTTGTTTGGAGCATCAATAGCGGGATCGTTTGAAGTGAAGTAATTCGCCCTGCGGTTTACGATCATGTAGC
Source organism: uncultured Candidatus Cloacimonas sp. (assembly GCA_964430595.1). Taxonomy (GTDB): domain Bacteria; phylum Cloacimonadota; class Cloacimonadia; order Cloacimonadales; family Cloacimonadaceae; genus Cloacimonas. The sequence continues at coordinate 12,447 of CAYSGM010000074.1, read as the reverse complement.
TTGGTTCATTTGTAACGATATCTTTGTAGTAGCCACATTGAATATAACCTTGATAGCACCCGTCGTCATTGGGCTCCCATAAGTTTATACTTGTTAGGTGAAATGCAGAGATATCCACAGCTGGATAAGAGCTGTTTTCTATAATTGTATTAGACCCAAGCCATTGCATATTGGGAGCTTTAATCAAGCTGGCATAATCATTAATCTTAAGATTTGCATCTCGAATTGCGTTATATACTGGGTCATATTTGACGGGATTGCTATAGAGATTTTGTCTGGGGTTTGATTGAAGTTGTCCACACCAACTTGTGCATTACATGCTGCATAATCTCCAACTATTTTAAAATCGATGTTGTTTATCCTCTGCAATCCGAATAATCGGTAGTTAAATATGCCGTCTGCATCAAAACAAAGCGGCATATATTGCAACATTTGTTGCATAGCGGGTGGAGGTAGAATCCAAGATGTCCATTGATCTATGTTCCAACTCCCAAATGCTTGTACCACCGGATAAAATGGTCTATCAGGATCAGATGGCGCTCTATGCTTAGCAGAGTTATACCCCGCGATTAGTTTATTATCCAACATCCATTGCAGGCTATTCACAACATCACTTTCGGAATTCCAGTCATGATTAACCGCATCTGCACGTATAGGATATATATCAGGCATGATTATATTTGGCATTGCTGTCTTTTTAAAGCCGTCGATATGGTCATAGAACTTTGTGCCGGTGCCATCCATATCAAATCTGCGGAAACTCTGGTCGTAAACTGCAGCCAATGGATCAATGCCGTTTGTATTTAGTATTTGTTGTATTTTGTTGTAAGAATGGAATTGAGGCTGGTTTGGCTCATCCATAGTATATACATGCGTAACAGTGTTTTCGTAACCCGTGGGGATTATATCCAGAAGCCGGCGACCTATGCCTGATGCATATCCTGGCAAATCGGAGATAAACTCTCTATGCATTTGATCTTCTATTTCAATGTAATCCAAATAGAAAGTACCGTTATTGTGATAGAAAACACTGGGATTGAAATTTACCAGTAACCAGCGGGATGAGCTCGCAGGATCTTCTATTAGTAGATTTTTATTAATCAATTCCTGATAGCTTATTTTTAACTCTATGGTTGCGAAACGACCATTTAAATCCAAAGGAAGACTGTTGTATTGACCCACTGTTAAGTAGCTTTCAACTTCGCCGGACTGAACCCCATTTATATGCCTTAATGCTTCTGAAGTGCTACTATGCCCGCCTCCACTATAGGGGTATCCATTAGGTTTAAATGTTAAAAGGATAGCCCTATCCATTTCTTCCTCAGCTGGGTTGGGAATATCCACGAACTTGAATCTAAACTTAACATATAGAAAATCTGAAGCAGGATCGGATGAATACTTATAGAGTTTAAACTCCGATCCCACCCGAATATTAGTCGGGTGATTATCTTGATCTCTTCCAAGCCATCTATAGGTAAGATTTGTGAAAGCATAGCCTTCACCTGTGAAGCCAGGAATTGGGGGGATTGGGGGTACACCACCTTCAGGGGGTACGGGTTCAGTGTAAGGCTCGCATTTCCACGCCATACCATAGGGGGTAGCACCAGGGATGGAGGACGCTGCACCAAGTCTATTTCGTTGCTCGCTGAAAAACTCGGTTCTGGTTCCATACCAATACTGACTATCAATATTGTCCGTACCTGTTACAGGCTCACTATTTTCGAACTCAGCCTCGAATTTATAATAGCATCCTGTTGATACGGGATTAGTTGCATATCGCCTATCATCGGAAGAATTCCATGCTCTATCAATTACAATAGCATCAAGGTTATTGTTACGCATAGTATCATAAAGGTTGGTACATACATCTTCAGAAAACACTTGCATGATATTAGTATTGTATCCCAGATCGTCCATCCAACTGCAAAGAACATCCTTATGCGTGTTGTTCCAAGTACTATCAAAGAGATACGAATAGGTTCCCATGGGGAATTGATCTGAGAAACCAGCCGAAAGCATTACAGCGAAAGTGAATAACACAAAAATGAAAATAGTCTTTTTCATCTGAACTCCTATTTAATAACACAGAATTTTTTCATAAACTTGGTTGCTTGTTCTTTCTTCACCGCAACGAGATATATCCCTGCGCTTAATTTTGACGTTATATACTCCGGCAATTGGTAAGAAGAATCGGGATTGATGCTATCTATGCTACTCACTCTTTGCCCTTTTATGTTATAGATATCCAAGCTAATCATTGCTGAATGCTTATAACCTTCACCATCAAATTCTATTTGTAATCCCTCCCCATGTGCGTATGGATTGGGATAAAGATTTATCTGCCATTGCGATGAACCGGCATTCGGGATAAGCAAATCTTCATTGGCTACAAATTGAGTACTACCCAAATATACAAACACGCGTCCTTCAGCCCACTGCGGAGCAGAATAATACTCCGGAGCAGAAACTGCAAGATCGCATATGCCGTCTCCATTAAAATCACCTGTGGCTTTGTCCCAGCCAAATTGGCATGTCTCATAATCCAATGGTGGACGGATATATAAATCGCACTCACCATTCATGTTTGCGGCTCCCAACCAAATTCCTACATCGCCCCGGTAGTATCCAATATCGGGATTTGATCCAATCACATCATCATAGCCATCATCGTTCAAGTCACCATAGATGCAGTATGGAATACGAGAATATGCCATAGTGTTCCAATGGTGCCATTCGGTTTGATAGTCCAGAGCAATATCCGGAGTGGCAGTAATATCTTCTCCACCGTACCAAATCTTACTTTCGTAAGTCATGAAATCATTATAACCGTCATCATTAACGTCTCCCAAGGGGCAAGCTCCCCTCCCGGCAAGGCAATTCGTGTTGGCTGAGATAACCAAACTATCCACCTGGGGGAAGTTTTGGTTGCCGTAGTATAAAACTATCCTCTGATCTGTGTTATCTCCTTCTGAAATATTGTGATGAACCACATAGTCTGCAATGGAATCCCCATTCACGTCTCCCACACCGTAAGGGTTCGCCTCTCCAGACGTGTTAGACAATGCTACCACTTCATGCCAAGGTTGGTCTATTCCTGTCCAAATGAATATCTTAATGGTATCAGAATGGTAATTTATCGTGGTCATGGCAATATCTGCATTACCATCTCCATTAACATCACCCAAAGGGTATGGGATGATGGGATCATTTGGAACGTTTGTATTGATTATTAACCCCGGGATACCGGTGGGATTTAAACTTCCATAGTATATCGCTACCTGATATTCACTAATTGGAACAATCAAATCTTCAATTCCATCTCCATTTACATCTCCTGCATTGGAGATCGGAAGCGTCATTCCTCCATGATGGGTCCCGTTAATGGTAAAATCTGCAACATTGTCAAAACCAGATCCACCCCAATAGAAATAGATTCTACCCCAGGCATTGTACATATCGAAAACTCCGGTAGGATTCCAACCTTGTGAATGGACGATTAAATCTTGATATCCATCTCCGTTATAGTCCATAGAAACAAGCTTATACCCGAATCGGGAACCACTAAACTCACCAGACATTGTGGTTAGTAAATCCAAATGGTCTATGGCAGAAACTGGTACTACAATTACCATTAACACGAATGGGAGAATCACGTAGCATAATCTCTTCATTGTAACCTCCATATAGAGCTATATGTGGGTGTTGAAGTTAGGTAGCAGATGCAAAAATTATCATACCCAAGCACCTAAATACATGGAAAATGGAATGTAAATTTGTGTCAAGTAATATATATTTGTAGCCTACTCTTCACAAATGTGCGGAGTTCCCCAATCCTGTTGACTTTAAAAAAGCCACCTCCGCCAATTCTGCATTAGTACTTGCTAATAAGTGGCTTTTTTAGAGTTAAACAGGAGACATGCAACAAATGCAAATAGGTTCATGTGGTGCTTTCCGCTAATTCCATCATTTTTTACTCACACCCAAAGCCTGTGAAATGAAGCACATATTGCAAATTAGCGGATGGCTTCCGGTGTAAGTCATAATGCCTCTTCTGTCTCTGATGTATCATTGCGTTCTGCTATATCCAATAAGTTCGATAAGGTGATTTTGAATAATCTACAGAATATTTATGCCTGCTTTCTTGCTGCCAATATCTTATCAAACCTCACCTTAACCTCTCTTTGTGAGGTCAAGGTGAGGTCTGATAGAGGTGTGCTTGCAAGAAATATTGAAAATCTGTCCCAAAATTGTGATTCTGTCCCACATACTACTATGAAGGGAAAAATTTGGAAGAGGGCAAACACAGGGGTTTGCCCCTACAGATAACCCTTTGGAAAAAGGAGAAACACATTATGAAAGCAACCAGAGCGAATCTATTGGGAGAGTTCACCGGTAAGCTGGATGGGCTTATTTACTACCGCAGCAAAAGAACGGGTAAGCTGTATGTGCGCAGGCAGGGAAAGGTTACAGATAACACAGGTATAGTGGGGTTCAGGACTGCTACCCAGGCAGTTTATGCCCTATCCCCTTCTGAGGCTTACAAAAACAACCTGCGGGACTACGTGATGCTGTATAACAACCTGCCGATCGCAGCTTACAAGCCGCTGTGGACATGGACGAATGCCTATTCCATGCTGATGTTCGCCATGCAGAAAGCCATGCCCGGGGTGGTGGATTTACGCACTATATCCCGGGAGCAGATAACCAGCCAAAACCTGCCTTGCATAAGCGTGAAGGCGGCTATCGAAGCGGGCTTGTTACCTCCCGTAAAGCTATACAGCAGGTTTACGGCACAGATCTAGTGATTATCAGTGCGTGCTAATCCAGATATTTGCTTCTTGACGGACGTATTCGATATCGTCTTCGCTAAGCTGTTCCAGCACAAGGTCAATATTATTCTTTGCATCTTCGAAACCGGCAACATTGGCGATATACCACCAGAAATAGGTTAGCAGGTAGTTTTGTTCCACACCGGTGCCATTGAAGTTCAGCACGCCAAGGTTGAACTGAGCATTGTTGTGCCCTTGCTGGGCTGCCTTTTCATACCACTCGGCAGCGGCGGTGAAGTCCTGGGCTACGCCCTTGCCGGTTTCCAGACAACGGGCAACTCTGAACTGGGAATCGGGATCACCTTGCTCGGCGGCAAGCATGTGCCACTTGTAGGCTTCGGGGTAATTCTGTTCTTCGCCTTCGGCGTAGTAGTAATAATCACCAAGGTTAATTTGGGAATCCAAATAGCCCTGAGCTGCGGCAAGGCGGTACCACTTAAGTGCTTCCGCTGTGTTTTGCTCTATGCCATCGCCATCCATGTAGCACACGCCCAGGTTGTGCTGAGCTTCGTCAAAACCCTGCTCTGCGGCTTTGCGGAACCATTTTACCGCTTCGGCAAAATCTATCTCCACCCCTTCTCCCAGGTAAAAAAGATAGCCAAGGTTGGCTTGACCTTTGGCATAGCCTTGCGCGGCGGATTTTAGCAGCCACGATACAGCTCTGGCGATGTCTTGTTCTATGCCGTCACCATTATAATACGCCTCTGCCAGGTCGTTCTGGGCTGCGGGGTCACCGGCGGATGCCTGTGCCATCAATTCATCTGTATAGGTAATTGCTGAAAGGGTTACCGCTATCAAGAGCAACAGGACAACAGTGATACATCTGCGCATTTCTACTCCTTTGTTTGCCGTATATAAGGGGGTGTGGATTATTGCAGTGCCAAATGCTGCATCAGCCGGATGCCGGTTGCGATGCAATCATCTGCAGGGAGGAATTTATCGGAGTGCAAGGGGTGTTCGCAGCCGCTACCCAGCCAGAATAGCATGCCGGGGTAGAGGCTGGTGAAGAAGCCGAAATCCTCGCCGGTCATGGCGGTTTCTGCCTCTATGTAGGGGAGGTTCAGGGTGCTGCATGCGCTTTGTAGTTGCTGCACCAGGTCTGCATTGTTTACCACGGCATCGTAGCTGCACAGCAGTTCCACTTCGGCTGTTGCGCCAATGGCAGCAGCGCAAATGTTGGCTAGGCTGTGGGTGAGGCTGTTAAGTCTATCCCGCACTTCCTTCTTAAGGCTGCGGTGTGTGCCTTCCAGAGTGCAGAGGGCAGGGATGATGTTGCGGATATCGCCCGCGCTCATTTTGCCGATATGGTAGATAACGCGTTCGCTTTGCCCCAGCTCTGCTACTGCGGCATTGATTCTGTTCATAAAATCCAAGCCTGCCTGCAGGGCGTTGATGCCTTGCTCCGGGTAGGCTACATGGCTGGCTTTGCCGTGAAAACGGACGTCAAACTCCTGCGGGATGCCAAAGAATATCTCCGCTTTGCTGGAGATGCTGCCCACGGGCAAGCCACTGGCTACGTGCAGGGCGATGGCGCTGTGGATTTGATAGCTTTGGATGATGCCTTCTGCCAGCACGGATTGCGCTCCGCCCTTGCCTTCTTCGGCGGGCTGGAACAGGAAAAGCAGGTTTGCAGCAGGTGCGATGTGGGCAATTTGGGAGATCACTCCCATCAGGATTGCCATGTGTACATCGTGACCACAGGCATGCATGAAGCCTTCGTGTTTGGAGCAATAGGGGCTGCTGATGGTTTCCTTAATAGGTAAAGCATCCATATCGGCACGCAGCAGCTTGTAAGCTCCCTCACCGCCGCTGTAGGCAATCAGGATGCCGGTGCTGTGCTGGAACTCGTGGATATGCCATCTAGCTTCTCCAATGCCGGGGATATCCTGCAAAGTTTTAAGCAGCAAGGCTTTGGTCTGGTGTTCGCCAAAGGCTATTTCCGGGATTTGGTGCAGGGCATGGCGCAGGGCGATGGTATCCATGTTTACAGCCTGCCGGAGTATTGTGCGTGCTGCTTAAAGATTTCTACTGCGTTGGCTGCTGCCCCCAGGCGGACATTGTGCCCTACATTCCAGAAAGCTAAGGACTTTTTGTCGCAGCCATGGCGTAAGCGGCAGGTGTGGGAATCGTTGGAATTGCCAATATCCAGCGGGGTAACGTAGGAATTCTGATAATAAACGATGGTAGGTGCCTCGCTGAGGGCTTTCTCCGCCTTGCTGATATCCACGGTCTTATCAAACTGGGCATAAACAGAAGCACTGTGCCCGTAGATAACCGGCACGCGCACGGTGGTAACGCTAACACAAAGCTCCGGTAAACGGAGGATTTTGCGGGATTCAAAGTGCATCTTTTCTTCTTCCTGAGAGTATCCGCTATCCAGGAAACCACCGATCTGGGGGATTACGTTCAGATCTATGATATTGGGGTAGATGCCCTTATCGGTGCTGCCCTTACGTTGGTTCAATAGGGTGGTGATGCCCTGATGTCCACTGCCGGAAACGGATTGATATGTGGATACCACTAACTGCTTCAAGCCAAAGAGCTTATCCAATACCGCTAAGGGTAGCACGATCTGGATAGTGGAGCAGTTCGGGTTTGCCACAATGCCGCTGTAGCCCATCAGCAGATCGCCATTAACCGCCGGCACTACCAGCGGAATGCTTGCATCCTGGCGGAACCCGGACGAATTGTCGATGACTATCTCGCTGGCTTCGGCGGCTATGGGGGCGTAAGTTTTGGCAACGCCTGCTCCGGCGGAGAAGAATACGTAGTCATAATGCTTAGCCATTGCGGTTTCGGTAAGGGTTTGCACTTTGATGGGCTTGTCGTTGTAGTACAGGGTGATACCTTCCGAGCGTTTGGAGGCAAATAACTCCAGTTCGGATACTTGGATATTACTTTCTTCCAGGCAGGTGATCATCATTCTGCCTACTTCACCGGTTGCGCCAACTATGGCTATTTTCATATGTAACCTCATTATTAACTTTGTGTTGGGTGTTTTGGGGCACTGCTGCACACAGGCGAGCAGCGCAATGCTCCAGTTTATATGAAGCCGTTGTTTGTCAATGTAAACTTGACAAAAACCAGTGGTTTAAGGGACTGGTAACCATAAGGCGCGCCCCAGTAGCTCAGTGGATAGAGCACCGGTTTCCTAAACCGTTGGTCGGATGTTCAAGTCATCTCTGGGGCGCCAAATCTTTTATGGGAGTGCTTAACACAAATGAAGCCAAAGCTTGCCTCAATCGTAGCTTTCTACCAATCCCGCCTCTTAGTGCTGGGGTTAATCACGGAAGCACAGGACAGCCGTTACCGCGTGTTTGGCGAGAGCGGGGATTGCGGTTGGTTCAATGCCGTGCGTTTCGTGCTGGTGGGTAGCGGCAGCTATGCTTTGGACGATATTCCCGCCAGCTTGCATAAGTTTAAAGAAGCTCTTGCTAAGGATGTTGAACACGTTACGAAGCTGGATTTTGGCTTCCTGAAAGATGCCTTGTGCCTGGATGATATAGCTAGCCGGCTGGGTTTATCCACGGATAGTGCCATGTTTGCGCTATATCTGCACCTGAAAGAACATCCTGAGATGTTCAGCCACAAGAAGGATGCCTTTAGACTGAAATCCCCGGAAGAGCAGCAAGCCTTTCAGACAGAGGACATGATTGGACGGGAGCGGGAGACTTACCTATGCCAGGTGCGTGAATATCTGGCAGGCAAAGAGATAAGCGCAACCGCCATTGACAGGCTTTTTACCGAGCTACCCGAGGTATTGATAGATAAAAAGCACCGTGATTTACAGCGCATTATGCGTGATGTCATGCCGGAGCTCAGCACCGAAGAAGCAGTTACCCGGCTACGGCTGAAATGCGGAGAGCTAAGCCCCAATATTGATCCCGCCATTGCCATATCAGGCATTCCGGTGGGATTTCCTCCGTTGTTACAAACTGAGCAGTTGCTTCCTTGTGCACCCGTGGCAGGTGCGGTTACGGCGTTTTGCATTGATGATGAGGATACGCGGGATTATGATGACGCCATCAGCCTGGAGCCAAGCGGTGACGGCTGGAGGTTGGGAATCCATGTAAGCGCAGCAGCAGCGCGCATCGCACCCTCGGGAAACCTGTTTACTGAAGCTATGAGGCGTGCCTCCTCCTTATATGCCACCAATGCAGTGGTTCCTCTGTTACC
>CAYSGM010000074.1:0-3432 GCA_964430595.1 uncultured Candidatus Cloacimonas sp. | reverse complement strand
TCCCGAATACTCGGAGCAAGAGCTTAGCCTGATCGCCGGGCAGAGCAGAGCGGTTATCTCTCTGTATCTTACAATGGATGCTAGCTTTGCCATCACTGAGCGTCAGTTTAGACTAGAGACCATAGCCATTTCCCACAACTATAGTTACCGCCAAGTGGATAAAGCCATCAGCAGCACACCTTTTGCACCGCTGCTCCGCATCAGCAACAAGCTGAAGGATGCACGGCAAAGTACTCACGGCACAGATAAACAACGCTATTACTACTATTTCAAAGAAGTTAAGGGTGTGTTGCAGCTTAGGCGCATTGATAACGACAGCCCCGCCCGATTGATCGTGGAAGAACTGATGATAGAATTTAACAGCAGCTTTGCCGCCTATGCGCAGGAACATGGCTGCCCCATGATCTACCGCAACATAACCCGCTTCGGCAGTGTGGATGACGAAAACCCCGCCAGCCAGGCTTATCTATCCACCCGTGCGGAGTTCCATCCGGGCATCGGAGCTTCTGCCTATCTGCATGCAAGCTCTCCCATCCGCAGGGTTACAGACCTACTGAATCAGTATCAGATGATTGCCCTGCTTAAGGGTGATGCCCCGCTGTTTACCGTCACGATGCTGGAAGAAGCTATCGGCAGCATAGAAAAAAGGTTGCTCTTGTTACGTGAAGTAGGGCATAAAAGCCAGCGTTACTGGCTGTTAAAGTATATAGAACAGGAGTTTCTGCATGTGCCTCTGGATGCTTGTATGCGGGGAGAAACCCACGGTAAGTTACGTCTGGAGATCATCCCCTGGGGCATGCAAGTGCTGGCAGTATGCGATTCCTACCCGCGCACGGATACTTTTAAGCTAGTTATTTACGCGGTGGATTGGGAAGACTTAACCGTAAAAGCCGATATTATATAAGCTTCCTTACTCGCACACCTCTATCACACCCCACCTATTCCCCACAAAGTGGGCAATGAGTGGGCAATGCTTGCCTGGAAGGTGCTAGGTTTTAGGTGTTAGGTGTTAGGAAACTTAGCGGATTAGGGCTAGTTTACCGCGCTTGGTGTTACCCTGTTCATCGGAGACCACAAAGAAATATATCCCACTGCCACAATCCTTTGCGGAAGTGCTTTTACCATTCCATTCGAAACGTGAATAGCGATTTTCCTTTATCACTGCCACCAAAGCACCGGAGGAATCATATATCCTGCAAGTGCTTTCACCGGCAGGAAGGCTGTCATCAGGAAGATTCACAATTTGGACAGTGTTGTTGCCAGTAGGACGGAAGGGATTGGGGAAGGCTTTCAGGCTGTTCAGCTCGGTTTCGGGCTTAACCGTGCGTCCAATTTTAAGGGTGTTTAAGCCATCCGGGGTGCCTATAAGTAAATTGCCTTCCACAGGGTCATAGCCCAAAGTGGTGATGTTATTGCTCAGCAGAGGGTGGTTTGGCTTGTAGAAGTTCGAAAAGCGTTCGGATTCAGGATTATACATGCTGAGCCCATTTTCCAGGCTGCCAATCCAGATGCGATTGAATGGATCAAGCATGATGCTGGTGGGAGTGGTGCGGATAGAAGCAAAAAGACGCTCCTCATCTTCATAATACAAGGTATCATTTTGCCATAAGGCGGTGGAAGTGTTATAACGGAAGCGCTTTACCATAGTGTCGTAACGATACCAGTTGGTGTCGTTCCACATGAATAAACCCGTGCTGGCTGCTATCCAATGCTGCTTTCCTTCGTAAGGGGTGTTAACGGTAACCACTCCATATACCACGCAGTTCCGAAGCTCCTGAGGAGGTGGTAAAAGCCAATGAATACCATCTGTAACAGGCAGGGAGGGGTGATTCCAGATAACCAACCCGCGGTCATTATTGGTGCCGAAGAAGTATTTATCACCATTATAATAGGCAAACAATGACTTTTGATACACGCTGTTTGCAAGCCGGAAGTCTGTTACCAGATTATCGTTGGAATCTACGATGCTTACTCCGCCATCATAGCAGAGAACAATCATATTGTCATCCTCTCCGGGGTAAATACCGCCAATGGTGCTGGTAAGAAGTGTGGCACTGTTGCCGTAGGGACCCCAGGAATCGGTATCGTGATTCCAAGTGCTTATTCCATAACGGTATAAATGCTTCCATATATCGGTACTATCATCGTAGATAGATAAACCGCGCATCCAGCCGGTAGGGCTTTCAGAATCATCCCAGGCACCAAACCACTTGCGGTTACGCTTATCCACTGCTACCGTGAGGACATTATCGGTGTGAATTGGGCTGTTGGCAATGTCGTAGTTCTGCCAGATTCCGTTCTGGTATTTAGCAACACCAAGGCTTCCCTTGCGAACTGGTTTGTTGGAAATATATCCGCTGGCAATCCAGATGGCATTGTTGTAATCTGTTACTATCTGGGTTATCTTTGGGAAACCAATGCCGCTGGGGGAAAAATTAAGCCATTCATTACCGCTTTTCTGATAGATGCCATCACCCCAACTGCATAGATATAAGTGGTTATCTATAAATACGATACGGCTGATGGTGCGGTTACCAAGACCTGCTTCTCCCTCCCTCCAATGTTGCACTGTGCCATCTGGGTTAACCACGGACAGCAGGATATCATCGCTGCGAATGTAGCTGAGAGAATCTTCCTCCCAGGCACCATAGGAAACCCATAGTCTGTCGTTATCATCCAAAGCTACTGAGGAAATCTCGCTACCGGTAAGCAGGTTACTAGCACTGTATTGCAGCCACTGTGCGTTATCGAGACTAAGGGAGTTCAGATACACTTTTCCCAGTTGGGCAATGGCGATTTTGTTTGCATTTATAGAGAGTTTGGAGCTTAATCCTGCGGGAATGGGACTGCCTGAGCCATGCAGGCTTTGCCATGCGCTATCGGTATTTATGGAAGCAAGGGGGATGTAGCTGAGCCCTGCGGAAGTGGATACAAAGAGATTGTTATCAGCAGTAAGCACCATATCTTCTACATTATTGCCTGCTAAGCCACCCGTGGTGTTTTGGGCGGTATAATGGTTCAGCATCAGGGGGAAGTTTACACCCGTGAGGTAATAGTATGATGCCAAGCCGGAAGGAGTTGCCACCAATACCGTGGATTGGTTCTCGATTATCTTGTTAACCCGGATGGAAGGCAAACCCAGTTCGGTATTCAAATACTGGTTACCGGCTGCGCTCTGAATGGTTATCCCGGCATCGGACGAGCCCATCCACAAGCTGTTCGAAAAGCCAATGTGGACAATACTGCGAATATCGTTTGATGCTAAACCATTGCCTGTGTTAAGCAGGATATCTTCCTGATAATCTGCCAGACTTTGCGGATTCGCAACGTTTGGTTTCAGCTTAACCATGCCGCCCCAGGAAGATATGTAGATATCGCTCCCGTTGATATTGAGGTCGTAAACGTGGTCTGTATTGGTAAAGGTCTGCCACG
>CAYSGM010000073.1:0-14563 GCA_964430595.1 uncultured Candidatus Cloacimonas sp. | reverse complement strand
CTCATTGCCCACAAAGAGGGCAATGGGTGGGCAATGCTAAGGTTATGGCTGTATGTTTCAAGCAGTTGTGGTATGCGCGCAGGGAGTATGATCTTTATCAAACATCACCCTAGCCTCTCTTTGTGAGGTCAAGGTGAGGTTTGATAGGGGTGTGCAAGCAAGGAAGCAGCAGAAAGGTAACCCTGGTTAGATAAAGGCTATCTTTCCGTAGTGGTGGTCGCCGAACCGCCAGATTTATCATCTGTAGCGCTACATTCCAGGGCATAAAGAAATATATAGGTGTTTAGCTAAACACCTATCAACAGATGTGATAGCCAGTGTTGATGCCCAAGTATGTGGAGACCGGGCAAAAATAAATGCCAAATCTGTCCCAAAATCTAAAATCTGTCCCCTTATACACTATGAAGGGAAGTTTTCCGCCACCCAGTAAGTTCTTTCAAAAGCGCATAGAGTGAAACCATAGTAATCGTATTTGCACACGCCTCGTGCGCAGAAAGCCAAAGGCGGCTGTCATTACGAAATTGTGCCTTTTCGATATGGGATTATTTCTTGCCGAACTGCAACAATAGCTGCTGGACTATGGCATCAAGAATCAGATCACCTGTTTCCTGCACATCAAATGGCTGAAAACCAAGGTATTTATCCCATTGATCCAAAACGTAGTCGTGGCTTACCACACGGTATAGCTTATCGGGCTGCAGAGCCAGACCGTTCACCTCGAACACCTGTTTATTGTGACCATGTCCGCCGGGGCAGGGCTGGCTAACCCAGCCTTTAGCACTGGTTTGCACGATGTCAAAGGGTTTGTCGATGGCGGTTTGTTTGTTCAGTTCCTCCATCTTCAGCAGGTCTCTGCCGTAGCAGGAGAACAGCACCACGTAGTTGCTAAAAGGCAGCAGTTCGTGCATATCGCGCAGGGTTACATCTCCGGCAGGGACGTTCTTGCGGATACCGCCGTTGTTGATGATAGCCAGATCGGGATGGTATTGCTCTTCATATTGCGCCTTAAGAGCTTCGGCAACCCAGCGGGAAACGTGGGTTTCCTTGAACTTATCCGGCTTCCAGTCCTGCGGGATGGTGGCAATGGGCTTTCCCATCTGAGCTTCGATTCCTTTTGCCAGGGTGCTAACGAAGTTGTTCAGCTCTGTGGTTGGGATTTCCTGAGGTAGCAATAGAGGTATCTGTTGGTATTTTATAGTGCTTATGCGGTCGTCCACCACGTCGATATCCAGCTTGCCAAGCAAGGTTACATGGCTGCCGGCGGAGGTGATATAGATGCCGTTCACCAGCCAGGGTTCATCAATGCTAACGTGCGAATGACCTCCTACAATGAGGTCTATGCGGTTATCCAGCGTGGTGGCGAGGAGGCTATCCGCCTCGTAACCAAGATGAGTTAACAGGATGATTAGGTCTGTCTTCTTATCCACTTCGTCTATGTATTTGTCTATAGCTTGTTTGTAGGGCAGGATGTTCAGGGCTTCTATGCTGGAACGCTTCACCTTTTCGGGCAGTTCCACCAGAGTTAAGCCCATGATGCCTATTTTAAGGGAATCCAGGCTGATGATCTTGTAGGGGTTGTTGCCGAATGGTTTGCCGTCCTTGGTTTGCAGGTTGGTGGAAACAAAGGGGTAGTTGGCAAGCTTGATGAGCTTATTTACGTGCTCGAAGCTCTGGTCGAACTCGTGATTGCCGAAGGTGCTGGCGTCCGGCTTTAGGAAGTTAAAGGTCTTGATCACCGCTCCACCGCTGGTTCCTTCATAGGGCATGGAGGCGAAGATGCTGCCGGTCTGCTGATCGCCGGCATCCAGGTAGATGCTGCGGGCTGCGGTGCTGCGTTCCTGGTTCAGGAAGTATTCCAGGGCTGCATAACCGCCGATCATGGCACCTGCTTTGGTCTTTTGGGGGAGGTATGCACCGTGAGTGTCGTTGGTGTGCAGGATGCGGAGCGGGACAGCGCTAAGGGCGATAACTGCCAGCAGAAGCGATAGGATGATTAGTAAACGTTTCATATTTAAACCTCTAATTCCTTTGAGAATGGAATACTGAAAACATGATTGGCATGATCCACCTGATCTCTTTACTCTTTTACTCTTTGTTAAACTGAGCCCTTGGTGTTATGCAGGTAGCTTTCCACCAGTGCCAAATCTTCCGGGGTGTCTATGCCGATGCCCTGGTAATCCGTTATTATCATGCGGATGGGGATGCCGGCTTCCAGTGCCCGGAGCTGCTCCAGCTTCTCGGTTTGTTCCAGCTTGCCGGGGGGGAGAGCTACAAAGCGGAGCAAGGTTTCGCGCCGGTAAGCATACACGCCGATATGGCGGTAATAGGTGCAGGCGGTGTCGTCATCACGGTTAAAGGGGATGGCGGAGCGGGAGAAGTAAAGCGCATTGGAAAGGCTGTCGGTAATTACCTTTACGATGTTGGGATTAGGCAGCATGGCAGGATCAAGGATGGGGGTCATCAGGCTTGCCATCTGCACTTGGGGGTCGCTAAAAGCAGCGATAAGATCGGAAAGGGAAGCGGTGTCGATCAGCGGTTCATCACCCTGCACATTCAGGATAAGCTGCGCTTCGGGATAGGCTTGGGCAGCTTCGGCAATGCGGTCGCTGCCGCTTTGGTGGTGTGCGGAGGTCATGATAACCTCGCCTCCGAAAGCAAGCACCGCATCGTGAATAGCTTGGTGGTCAGTGGCAACCAGCACGTGGCTAAACAGTCCGCTACGGGCAACTCGGGAGTAAACATGCTGAATGATCGGCTTCCCTGCCAGCAAAGCTAAAGCCTTGGCGGGAAAGCGGGTGGAGGCATAGCGGGCAGGGATTATGGCGATGGAAGTAAGCTTGTTATTCATGTGCTTTTCCTGTGGGGTTCTTGCGCAGCCAGATCATTAAAGCGGAGCTGTCGCTGTAGTTAATGCCGGGGATGCGCATGGCTTGCCCGAGGCTGCGGGGCTTTATTCTGGCAAGCTTTTCACGGGCTTCCCATGCCACACTTGGGATGGAGAAGTAATCCGTTTCAACCGGTAGGTTCATATCCTCTGCCTGCCTGAAACGCTGCAGTTCCTCTTCCATGCGCTTCAGGTAGCCTTCGTATTTAATCTCCAGCTCTATGCGCTGCTGTATGTCTGTGTTTAAGTCTTCCGGGATGGTGTAGCCGTATTCCGGCAGGTTGGCAAAGCTAATTTCAGGGCGTTTAAGCAGTTGAGCAAAGCGGACAGGCTCTTTAATGTCGCCTGAGATGGTACAGTTTGTGGATTTAAGCCTCTCTGTTTCTCTGGCTTTGATCTCCAGCATGTTGCTAAAGCGCTGCAATCGTTCCTCAGAGAGCAAGCCAAGCTTACGGGCAACAGGCATTAAGCGCTCATCGGCATTGTCCTGACGCAGCAACAGGCGGTATTCCGCCCGCGAGGTGAACATCCGGTAAGGTTCATTAGTGCCGCGGGTAACCAGGTCGTCTATCAGCACCCCGATATAGGCATCGCTTCTGGAAAGGACCAAGGGGTCTTTACCTTCAAGGAACAGGCTGGCGTTTATACCTGCCATGATGCCTTGCGCGGCGGCTTCTTCATAGCCGGAGGTGCCGTTTATCTGCCCTGCCAGATACAAGCCGGGCAGCTTCTTAACTGCGAGGGAAGCATCTATCTCTTCTGGATTAACGTAGTCATATTCAATGGCATAGGCATAGCGCAGCAGTACGGCTTGCTCCATGCCGGGAATGCTGTGCACTATCTGTTCCTGAATGTGGGGAGGGAGGCTGGTGGAAATACCGTTCACGTAGGCTTCATGTGTGTTAATGCCTTCCGGTTCGATGAACACATGGTGGCTGTCGCGCTGCGGGAACTTTACTATTTTATCCTCGATCGAGGGGCAGTAGCGTGGTCCTATCCCGGTGATGATACCGGAGTACAAGGCAGATTCGGAGAGGTTAGCCTGGATAATGCGCGAGGTATCTGCGGTGGTATGGGTAAGGTAGCAGGATACCTGGTTGCGCAAGGTTATATCACGATAGTATGAAAATCCCTGAGGGTCGTCATCCCCGGCTTGTGCTTCCAGACAGCTAAAATCCAGGCTGCGCAGGTCAACCCGCGGGGGAGTACCTGTCTTAAAACGCATCACCTGCAAGCCCAAAGCACCAAGGTTCAGTGATAGCTCATCCGCACTCGGTTCTCCGCTGCGCCCTCCCGCATAGCTGATCTTGCCCACATGAATCTTACCGCGCAGGAAGGTGCCTGTGGCAAGGATCACCGCAGGGGCATAATACTTGTTCCCGATCTGGCTAATCACCCCGCAAACTCTTCCGTCTTTTATAATTAGCTCTTTGATGCTGGCTTCTATTATCTGCAAGCCGGGCTGGTTTTCAAGTGCTTCCCGCATAATGCGGTGATAGGCTTCACGGTCGTTCTGTGCACGTGGTGCCCATACTGCGGGTCCTTTGCTGCGGTTCAGCATGCGATAGTGTATCCCCGTTAGGTCTGCAGCTCTGCCAATTTCTCCGCCTAAAGCATCAACCTCTCGCGCCAGATGTCCTTTGGCTGGACCGCCAATGGAGGGGTTGCAACTCATGCGTCCGATTGCTTCCAGCTTGATGGTGAATATCGCCACCTTCAAACCTCGCCTTGCAGCCACCAGCGCGGCTTCTATGCCCGCATGTCCGGCACCTACTACGATGATATCCCAGGCGGAAGTGAATTCCATGATATGGCTTAAGTCAGCTTGGTCTGAATCCAGCTTAGCAGTGCTTCAAAGCCTGTATTCTTCAGGGCAGAGACGGCAAAGATGGGTTCATTCCGCAGCCCCAGCTCTTTGCCAAGGGTCTGCAGGGTCTTGGGTATCTTGGTCTTGGGTATTTTATCAGCTTTAGTGGCAACCACGCAGTGATCTATGCCCCTAAGCCTTAGTATTTCCAGCAATTGTATATCCTTCTTATCCGCGCTGTGGCGAATATCCACCAGCACCACGATGCTGCGGAGTTGAGTGCGCTGTTCGAAGTATTTGCCGATCATCTTGCGCCATTTTTCCTGCTCGTTCTGGCTTACTTCCGCAAAGCCATAGCCGGGCAGGTCGGTAAGCTGCAGGAAGCCTTGGGTCTCGCTTTCGTCGGTTTTATAGCGGATTAAAAAGAAGTTCAACAGCCTGGTTTTACCCGGATGCCCGGAGGTCTTTGCCAAGCCGTGATGGTCTGTAATCAGGTTTATCAAAGTTGATTTGCCCACATTACTGCGCCCCGCAAAGGCGAACTCGGGGTAGGCAGAAGCAGGATAATCAGCAGGCTCAACCGCACTTTTCACGAAAAAGGATTGCACAAACTTAAGCATGACGATACACCACACTACTGCGGTCAGATTCACATATTTCCACTTCGTAAACATCTGCCGGTTGGTTAATAAGTTCTTTATCCATAAGCTCATAGATATATCTGGCAAGGTTTTCGGAGGTAGGGTTCAAGCCATTCAGGCACGTGACTTCATTCAGATAAGCGTGATCGAACTTATCCAGTATTCCTTTCAGGATAGTCTTGATAATGCCGAAGTCCATCGCCATCCCAATTTCATCCAAGGTGTCTGTTTTCAAGCCTACGCGCACTTTCCAATTGTGTCCGTGCAGGTTGCTGCATGCGCCTTCATAACCGCAAAGGCGGTGGGCTGCCGAGAATGTATCGCTAACGCTGAGATAATACATATTGTGCTCCTAAAAGTATTTCTTCCGGATGAATACCAGCACCAGCAGGATGGACATGGCAATAGAAAAGCCCATCACCATTGCAAAAGCATAGCTGCTTTCCTGAAAGGGCAGGTGCACGTTCATGCCGTAAATACTGGCGATCAGGGTTGGGAGGGCTAAAATAATCGTGATCGAGGTGAGAAACTTCATCACCACGTTCAGGTTGTTGGAGATCATGGACGCAAAGGCGTCCATCATCCCGCTTAAGATGCTGCTGTAAATGTTTGCCATTTCTATAGCTTGCTTGTTTTCGATAATCACATCATCTATCATATCTTCGGCATCGGGATCGTTGTGCAGCCAGCGTGAACGCTGTAAGCGCTCCAGGATGATCTCGTTGGATTTCAAGGCAGTATTAAAGAACACCAGCGAGTTCTCCATGCGCAGTAAGCGGATAAGTTCCTTATTTTTCATGGATTGGTGCAGTTCGTTCTCTATCTGAGTGGTACGGCGGTTTATTTCCTTCAGGAATTTTAGGTAATAGATCGCGGTGCGCAGGTTTATGTTAAGCAGAAAGCTTTGTTGCGTAATGGTAAAAGCGCGGTGCTTGCCATCCAGATACTGGGTAAGCACTTCGTTATCGTAAAAGGAAACGGTGATCAGTTTATCATGGGTGGCGATTATCCCCATCGGGGCGGTGGCAAAGGATACGCTGGCAGAGCGGTGCTTGTAATACAAGGGCACGCGCAGAATAATCAGCATGGCTCCGTCTTCGTATTCAAGACGCGAGTTTTCGTCCGAATCCTGAAGGTCGGTGATGAAATCCTCGGGCAGATCATACTTCTTCAGTATTTTCTGCACTTCTTCCGGAGAGGGGCTTTCCAGATGTATCCAGAATGCCTCATCTGTAGTTACTGCGGGGATAAACCGCTGATCTACCACTTTATAGGCTTGGATCATGATAACCTCCTTTCCATTTATTGATGTGTCGCCAATTTTCTGAAAGGGGCTTTTTGTGGCAAGAAAAATAAGCAGTAACGCAGAATGTGCTTTAGTTACGGCGTTCTTGCATGCTCCTTGCTTGCCGAAGCATTTCTGCAACAGGGTTCAGCGGGGGTTGATCGGGCAAAAGCCCGTTTATCTCATGGTCAGATCCCGGTCGGTTCCTGGGCGGCAAGCAAGGTAGCTGCGGATATCCTGTCTGCAGCATGCAAAAAGTCTGGAGTCGATCTCGCCATACCTGATTCCAAGAGGACGATAAACTTCGCGGCGAGATGGACTACAGGCGTCCTATGTAGATGGTGTCGCTGTAGTCCATCCGGCTAAACGAGTTAGGTAACAACTTCTTAGCTGGGGAAAGCCGGATCGACTCCAGGCTTGGCATGGTATAAAAGCAATCAAAAAGGGCAGACAAGATGTCCGCCCCTACTGATAGTTTATTCTAGCTAATGGTTTATGCCGTATTTTCCTTCTTACGGTATTGCATCAGGAATCCACCCAGCACCGCCAGAACTGTAATCAGCAATCCGGCAAGGCTAAGCTTGAGGCTAAGCGCGTAAGATTTGGGGGCAAGCACCAGTTCCAGAGTGTGTTTACCGGCAGGGATAACCACACCGCGCAGGGTATGGTTAGTGGGGTAGATGGGAGTTTCCTTGCCGTCCACAAGTGCTTTCCAGCCCGCGGGGTAGTAAACTTCAGAGAGCACCAGATAGGCATCCTTGTTGGTAAACACTTCGTATTGCATGCTTTGCATACCGCTGTTGACAAGTTTGGCATAGCTGCTGTCAGGCGCAGAAACATTCTTAACTTCACTTTCCACAATCGCTGTCTTGCGCGGGTTAAAGGTGGTTTTGCGCATCGCAGCCAGCCTGTTACCGGATTCCGGGATCACGCTGAGCGAATCCACAAACCAGGCACGGGGCAGGGCTTTGAGGTTACGGTAGATATACACGCCATCACCGCTGTCGTAAACGGGGCGGATGGTGGAGAACATTTCTGCATAAGGAAGCGAATCGGGCAGGATAAAATACTTGGTGGAAAGCATATCCAGCACCGGCATGGGGGTTTCACGCATGGAACCCTGGGTGTCGTATAGTCCCTTCAGGTAACGGATCATCTCGCCATCCTGATTTGCGTTGCCTTGGATAAGCTTCAGAACATCGTCGTAACGTTTTAATTTAGCAGCGGAATAGCCATCCACGCTTTGGTGGTAGAAAGCCCATTCGCCGGCGGGACGGATGTGTCCCATGTTAAACGGGTAGATGCGGTAATTATCTTTATCTTGCAGCAGGAATTGGTCGTAGTTGGTCATTTCGAACCTTGCGGCGCGGTTGCTGACAGGCTGCACGTCTTTCAGGTGTTTGCCGGTGTAAATCCATAAGTCCACGAAGCAGAGGAGGGTGATCAGCATCACGAAAACGGGAGCTTTCAGCTTTTTACTGCTGAACAGATAACATAGCCCCGTGCCGATGGTTAGGAACAGCAGGCTGATGATACCGCTTTTAACCAGCAGGTCCAGACGCATGGATTTTAAGCCTTCAAGCTGGGATAAAGCATTGTTGGTGGTGTAGTTCTGGATCTCGGCAGGAGTGGTGAAGGGCAAGCCCTTGAACATGCCTTTGGCAGCGATTACATAAAGCGCAAAGATGCCTCCGCAGATCCAGAAAGCACGGAATAACAGCTTTTCCCACTTGCGGTTGCCTTCTTTGTCCAGCAAGCCGTCGATGCCAAGCGCGGCAAGGATAACGGCGTTTATCTGCACCATGATGAGGATCATGGAGGGGACGCGGAACTTGTTGAAATAAGGCAGGATTTTCAGGAAGAAATCGGATAAGGCGGGAGTGAAGCTGCCGAAGCTCATCAGCGTGAAGATAAAGCTGCTGATCCACAGGAAGATTGCCATGCGCCGATGTTTGCCGAACAGTGCCAGCACGCCAAGCATTAACACGATGATGCCGAAGTAGTTATAGATTTGGGTGAAGGGCATGTAACCCCAGTAAGTTTGGTTGATTCCGCCAAAGAAATCCGGGATGATGAAGCTGACGATCTCTTGGGGAGGGAAGCTCCAGGCTTGGGCGTAGCTTTTCTCCAGTCCGGCAGCACCTCCACGCATAGTGTGGTGGCTGTATTCCATGGTGGAGAGGTAGGGATTCATCACCGCCAGAGCGGTTAAGCTGAATGCCATGATTAGCAGCAAAGTCCAACCGCCGAAGCGTTTCCAGTCTTTGCTTTGAATGGCTTGGATGAGCTCAAACACCCAGAACATGCCGATGAAGAGATACATGTAATAGGTGATCTGTGGGTGGTTTTCGCGCAGTTGGGTGATCAGGAAAGTAGCCATTAAGCCAAGATTGAGCAAGGAGGGCTTATCTTTAGCCCGGAACAGTGCCCACAGCACCCAGGGGATATACATGATAGCGCGGAACTTGGTGTTGTGCCCGATCTCCAGCAAGCCTACCCAATGGCAGGAAAACACGAAAGCTACGGCTGCAAAGAAGGCAATCCAGGGGGAAAGCTTCAGGTGGCGGATCAGCATGAAGATGCCCAGACCACCGATGAAAAGCAGAAAGATGCGCCAGGAGATCACCTTCTCGGTTAGCTTGGTAATGCTTTCCAGGAAGGGGTATTTATTGGGGAAAGAGATCATATAAGAAGGCATGCCGGAGAACATGTAGGGCGTCCAGAGGGCATTATCCTTGTGATTGGCGTTGTAAACCGAAATGGCGGTGGAGGCACCTTGCCATTGGGTGATATCCGATGCCTGAGGCTCCATATTCTGGAAGGCAACAGGAAAATAGATCAGGCTTAAACCAAGGAACAGGATAGCAACCAGCACCCAGGGAAGGTGTTTCCCGAAGGCGGATGGTTTGCTTGGGACCGGTGCCGATGGGGCAGCCGGTTTCATTTTGAGGTTGACATTTTTAGCCATTATACATTCCTCATCTTCTATAATAGTTATTTTACAGGCACGGGAAATCATTTGGCGTTATCGGTCAAGCAAAATCCCGTAGCTAAGTGAGGATGAAAACATGATCTTTACATACCAAAAGAGAATCTATGGCTTCGAATGCGACATTTACGGACACCTGAATAACGCCAATTATCTGCATCTGTTGGAAGCAGCACGCAGCGAAGCTTCCATAGAGATGAAACTGCCGATTGCCGAATTGCTGGAAAGGGGCGTGCAGCTATTTGTGTACCGTTTCGAGCTGGACTACCTGAAATCGGTGGATTTGGAAGATATGGCTACGGTTAGAAGCAGTTTCTCCGAGATTAGCCGCCTGAAAGGGAAATGGCACCAGGAGGTGTTTAACTCCCAAGGCGAGAAGTGCCTGGATGCGATGCTGACGGTGGTATTTGCCTCGGAAGGGAAAGCAAAGCGGCTGCCGGTGGATGTGTTCGAGCAGTTTAAGCTGTATATGGAATGAGATAAACTTGCATATAACAAGAAAGGTGGAGCCAAGGCTCCACCTTTTTGTTATTTAGAGTTTATTTACTTATGGGAGAGCGATAACCTGATAGAACTTCTTAGCGGAATCCGTATCATCACTCCAAGGGGAGCTTGCCACAGTCGCTTCAGTGGTGAAACCGGTATAGGGATCATCACTGGATTTGATGAGATAACCACCGTTTGCACCTGCAACAGGTTCCCAGGTAAGCACTACACTAGTACCATCTCTGGTGATTGTTACTACAGGGGAATCGGGAGTAACAGCACTGCCGAAGGTGTGGTTGCCAAGGTAGGAGATTGTATCCATATCATACATATCCCACTCTGTGCTAAGGGTTACGAAGTCTGTGGTAACTGGAGGAACGGAAATGGTCGGATTCGTTGTAATACCACGCACAACTGTGGATTTGCGGACGAGGGTTTTATCAAGAGTTGTGTAACCGCCATCAGCAGTCCATTGTGTTCCGGGATCCTGACCTTGCACGCCAAATATGTCTACAATTGTATCAGTGCTAATCTTTCTTAGTATAAGGGCATCATCTCCATTATGTGACACATTGCCGGATGTGGCACCGGTAGTACCGGTTGCCAAAGCCAGAATGGTTGCATTTGCTAGTGGGTTTGCCAAGACATAAACAGCACCATGTGCTAATGTTCCTGAAAGGGTGTAAGTACTGGGGGATGAACCACCGTTATACCAGTTTTCAAAGCGGTAATCGCTAAGATCTACTGTAGCCCCTGTGCCATTGAATATCTCGACAACTTTGTTTTGACCGCTTCCTTCTATGTATTCAGAGAAGAACAAGTCCCAAGCCATGCCGGCTGCTGGCGTGGCAGTTCCGCTAATTGCGAATGCAGCTGGGGAAGCCTCAAGATTTGTATGGGTGATATCTGCGTTGAAATCACCGGGAGCAGCTGAGTTTAAACGCACGTAGATGTTACCGTTGAAGTTATAGTTAAGGGTTAGTTCAGTTAGCCATCCATCTGTTCCGGTTGTGCTTAATTGGAAGGGAGCTGTTGTGGTTACGACAATAGCTCCGGATGCATTGGTGGCGCTAAGAGTATAGCTCTGAACAGCTGAAGGGGTTCCCGCTTCAGTACTAAAGGGAACAAGGTTTTCTGTGATATTCCATACTACTGCAGGGAGATAACATGTGCCAGTAACGATTACATCCACTTGTTCTGCGCTTCCACTGGTATGGGTAATATTGCCTGAGTAATCACCAAAAGAAATTGCAAGCATCCGCACATATATAGAGCCATCAAAATCACTGGCAAGATTCAGAACTTGTGTATACTCACCATTCTCAGAAGTAGAAACTAAGAATCCTCCAGGGGCAGTAACTACTAACTGGCTGGTTAGATTCTCCCCACTAAGAGTATAGGTACGGAATTCCTCAGACTGAGTTCCTTCTATGCATTCCAAAGCATCAAGCTCAGTTGCACCGGCAATAATTGAGGGCGTAGGTGGCACTACCCAAAGCTGTGCCCAGTTATTGGTAATACGAATACCATCATACTTAGCAATAGGAGTAGGATTGCTTGTATTACCTTGGCGCAAAGCTACAGCACCGATGCTTAGTGCATCAGTACCGGTTACATCAGTAGAAGCAACATTATAAGCAGGTTCTGTGGAACCTATAGTTGGGTTAACCCATAAGAAAACCTGGTCGTTATTTGCTCCACCAACTATAGTATATTTTAACACAAGGAGGTGAGTGGTATCAAGGGCATAAACATAGTCTGTCCATACTGCCGTGGTTTTATCTCCTGCACGAGAAATACCAAAGCGAAGCATATTGTTAACATCCATTTGGGCAAAAACCCTACCCTTAAAATCACTTCCAAGCGGATTAGCACCCAAGTGGAAGAAGTAATCTCCCAAAGCAGCGGCACTTGAGATATTTACCATCAATGAAGCATAAATCGAGCCGGAGGTTTGTGCAGTGAAGAGCCTGCTGACGTCTTCCCCGCTTGTTCCGGTTGTTTGTGCAGTTAATCCGCTGCTTGCAGGATAACTGGGATAAGTTAACCCGGAGTTACCAACAAAGAATGAATTTGTGCCACCACCGCTATGTGCTGTCCATCCATTTGCGGTTAACAGTGACGTTGCAGTGTATTCAAAGTTATCTTCAAAGAAAGTTTCCGCTAATGCAGGATTGGTTACACTACCGGTTACAGCCTTTATCTGTTGGGTTGCGCCCGTGCTGGTGTGAACGATATCACCATTATAATCACCAAGCGTGGTTCCGGTTAAACGGACGTATACCGGGGTTGTAGGAACTGTTCCACTTGCGGGAGTGAGAGTTAAGGTGCTGGTATAAGTTCCGCCGGAAGCAAGGGAGTATTCATACCCGCTTACAGCAGCAATGCTGATATCCGCAGTTAAGAAAGTGCCAGCCACGGTATAACTCTGAGGTGCGGAGGGAGTACCAACTACAGTACTGAATACGTTAAGTTCTGCAGCACTGAGGGTTATTGTGGGGGCTGGGTCTGTAACAGTCCCTGTGACGGCTCTATCCACCTGAGTTGCGCCGGTGCTTGTATGGGTAACATCACCGTTAAAGGTTCCGGCTGAAGCACCTGTCATGCGGATGTAAACATTAGTTGTTGCGACGCTGCCACCTGTCTGAGTAAGGCTAAGACTTCCCAAATAACCCGAATCGGTTGCCAGAGAAACCTGATAACCTGTGGGGGCAGTAATAGCGATATCAGCGGTAAGATTTGAACCAGCAACGGTGTAGCTCTGATAAGCTGAAGCTGTGCCAGTAGTTGTTGAAAAACCAGTGAAGCTGCTTGTCACGGAGATAGTGGGGCTTGGTGCTCCGCCATAAGCAGCCCAAGTGAAATCGTCAACCATAATACGTTCAGTATTACCATTAGCTTTCAATCTTATTTTGATATTATCGTTGGCATTATTTACAGTGCCTTCGAATAATTTCCAGTCACTTACATTGTCTAAAGAAGTGTTGTTAACTACAGAGACAAATGTCCAATCTGTACCGCCATTCACGGAGTACTCTAGGTTGTAATCAGGGGAAGGAACACCATCCCACCTGCGAATTTTGACGCTAAAGGCACCAACTCCACCAGAAGCAATATTCATAGTCCATTCAACAGTGGCAGTGTTGCTCAATCTCCAGGAGTAGGTTCCAAATGCACCTGCATATCCATCTTGAACAGCAGTGGTATTTCTTAAAGCAGCTCCACCAGTGGCAGAAAATAATCCGTCAACATAGGTATGATTGACTGCGTAACTTGTGAGTGCAACAGAACCTTGAGTCCATTTAGCAGCATCATCAAAGTTGATAGTAGTTTGTCCCCAAGCTAATCCCAAGCTTGCAAGGATCAGCATAAACAAAAACAATGTCTTTCTCATATTTCCTCCTGAGAAATAGGGTAATTCTATAATCTATAAAAGACTTACATCTGATGGTAAACTAATTGGAGTAGCCCTTCACGTCAAGTAAAATTATCTTAATAATCCCGCGAGGCTGTGGATTACAATCCGATACATTTGTAACTGATAAACTATCAATTTCATACGGGAGGATCAAAACTATCATTCAGCTTTCCTGCTTTAAAACCGCTAACCAACCTCACCTTGACCTCTCTTTGTGAGGTCAGGGTGAGGTCAGATAGAGGTCAGCTTGCAGGAAAGGTCTTAGGTGCAAGGGGTTAGGTGTTTGGGGAGGCACCGGTTATTCTTCGGTTGTAGCCACCACTTTAAAGAACATTTTAGTGCTGTTTGGCAAGGTGTAGCTAAGCTCATTGGTAACAGCAAGCGGGGTATCCCGAAGCAGCAAGGGGCTGCTGGAACCGAAAATACGGTAGTTACATGCGCCTGCCACGGCATTCCAGCTAAGCACCAGATCGGAGCCCACTTGTTGAATCCTTACTTCCGGTGTGGCTAGCGTTGCGTTTTGCGCCACAAAAACGGTGAACGGGATATTGCTGCTAATTGTTCCGGCAGCAGAGGGTAGGGCGGGATCATAAACCACCGTGTCACTCTGGATATAGCGGCTTCGGTTCGGGTGGTCGGGGCTATCTGTGTAAAAGAAGTGGTTCAGGCTGTTAAAATACTCGGTGTCCATGGGGCGGTTAACCCGGACTGCCAGGTTATCTCCGCTATACGCAAAGGGACTTAAAAGGGGAATATAGATCAGGTTGGTGCCCTGAGGGAAGTCCACAATGCCATCAAACACCAAAGTGTATTCGGGAAAAGAGCTCCAGCCAAGCCCAAGCTCTGTCTCAGAAGTGTTTTTCAGCCATATCTTGATAGGTTTGCCAAGCAGTTGCTGCACAAAGTTCACTTTGTAAACCAAGGCGCTGATATTCCCGCTTCCCATCTGCATCTCTTCCGCCAGGTATATAGTTTCGCTAAGGCTATTCTTCCAATAGAAGGCATACCCTCAGAAAAGGCAGATAATAAGTTTGTAATCACTTGCATCACAAG
>CAYSGM010000072.1:0-14607 GCA_964430595.1 uncultured Candidatus Cloacimonas sp. | reverse complement strand
GGTACGGCATTGGCTATGCCATCTCCTATCGCGGCATGAGCTTGGGCGCAGAGGGTACAGATTTTAACAGTGCCATCATCAATATCCAGCCCGATGGCAGTGTGCTTTTAGAAACCGGCATCCACGAGAATGGACAAGGCTCCGAAAGTGCCATGATAGTTATTTTAGCCGAGCAACTCGGCATCCCCAAAGAGCTTATCCGTTACCGCTTCCCCTCCACTTCCAACATCCCCGATGGCGGCACTACCGTGGCTTCACGGGGTACTTTACTCGGCGGAGGGGCAACCGTAAAAGCCGCCGAAATAGTAAAAGAGCGCATCTGTGAAGGCGTGGAAGCCGCAAAAGGCATCAAGAACTGCCAGTACAAGGACGGCAAAGTTTATGATGTAGTGGGGCATGAAGTTGCAGATTACTTCACGGCGATAAAGCTGTGCTACGCCAACCAGATATACCCCTATGCCTTTGGCGTGTTCCAGGCTCCCCGTGTAAGTTGGGATGAGCACACCGGGCATGGAAATGCATATTTCACCTGGGTTTACGGCTGCCAGGCTGTGGAACTGAAAGTAAACCCCAAGACAGGGCAAATAACCCTGCTGAACATGGTCGCCGCTCACGATATGGGCAAAGCGGTTAATCCCGCCATGCTTGCCGGTCAATTCTACGGTGGCATGACCATGGGCGCTGGCTATGGCTTGTATGAAGACATGCCTCTGGAAGCTGGTTGCCCCAAGCCAAGCAACTATCACAACTACCGCGTGTTACGCAGCACAGACATGCCGGAAATGACCGCCATCTTTATAGAGAACACCGACCCCAATTCCCCCAGCGGTGCCAAAGGTATCGGCGAGCCAACCCTTGAACTTATGGCTCCGGCAATCGCTAACGCCTTATACCGCGCTACAGGCAAACGCTTTACCAGCCTGCCGCTTGCCCCCCAAGTGCAGGACTTAGTGAAAGGACAACCGCAATGAGCATTATTGTAAACGGCAAAACATACGAAGTCCCTACCATTTTGATGGATAAAAGCCTTGCCCTATGGCTACGTGAAGACCTGCTACTAACCGGCACCAAGATCGGCTGCGACATCGGCGTATGCGGTAGCTGCACCGTGCTGGTTGACAATAAAGCCCTGCGTTCCTGCAAGTTAAAAGTAAAGGATGCCATTGGTAAAAGCATTATTACCATCGAAGGTATCACCCATGCTGATGGTTCTCTACACCCCATCCAGCAGGCTTTTGTGGATTGCGGTGCGATCCAGTGCGGCTTCTGTACCCCCGGCATGGTGCTTTCCACCTACGCTCTTTTGCTGGAAAAGCCAAGTCCAACCCGTGCGGAAGCCAGACAAGCAATTAAAGGCAATCTCTGCCGTTGCACCGGCTATCAACAGATAATCGATGCTATCATTAGTGCTGCTCAGGCTATCGGGAAAGCATAAAACATATTTAAAAAAGAGGAAAAGAGAGAAAGAGAAGATGATTGGAAACAGAAGGTGGAGCAAGGTGATCATTGCAGTTCATTCCTTAGTTCCAATTCTTTTCTCTTTCCCTCTTTTCCTCTTTTCCTCTTTTTTAAGTCATACCCAGCATGAATTACGCTATCATTACGGATTCATTGCAGGTTTTATCCGTAATAAGTCTGCAATGATAGTGCTATTCCAGCAAGATATAAGCTAATTACGAAATATAGAGGTGAACATGAATAACTTAACTAAAGCAGCCGCTCTGATTAAAGAGCTTGAGATCCTGAAGCCCAATATGTACGGCAAAGACTTCCTGCTAACCTGGGAAAACAGCGTTGATAACCTGAAAGCCGTGATGCTGGTGGCAGAGATACTGCAACTGCTCCACAAGGAAAAGAAGCCGTGGCGTATCTTCGATTACGGTCTGGCAATATCCATCTTCCGCGACAACAGTACCCGCACCCGTTTCAGCTATGCCTCCGCCGTGAATGGCTTGGGGCTGGGCTTGTCCGAACTGGACG
Source organism: uncultured Candidatus Cloacimonas sp. (assembly GCA_964430595.1). Classification (GTDB taxonomy): domain Bacteria; phylum Cloacimonadota; class Cloacimonadia; order Cloacimonadales; family Cloacimonadaceae; genus Cloacimonas. Next base: position 12,627 of record CAYSGM010000072.1, on the reverse strand, counting down.
AAGTAAAGAGCCAGATCGCTCATGGCGAAACCATACGCGAGACTGCCAACATGATCTCTTTTTTAACGGAAGTGATCGGTATCCGCGACGATATGTACCCCGGCGAGGGGCACACCTACATGAAGGAAGTGGCAGATGCAGTGGAAGAAGGCTTCCAGAATGGCTTACTGGCACAGCGTCCGACATTGGTGAACCTGCAATGCGATCTCGACCATCCCACGCAAAGCCTATCCGACCTGCTGAAGCTAAAGGACTACTTTGGCGGTTGGGACCAGTTGAAAGGCAAGAAAATCGCCATGAGCTGGGCGTATTCCCCCTCCTACGGCAAGCCTTTATCCGTCCCTCAAGGCGTGATAAACCTGATGACCCGCTTCGGTATGGATGTGGTGCTGGCACATCCCGAAGGCTATGACCTCCTGCCGGATACGCTGGTAACCGCGGAGAAATTCGCCAAAGAAAGCGGTGGTTCCTTCCGCAAGACCCACTCCATGGCAGATGCCTTCAAGGATGCCGACGTGGTTTATCCTAAATCCTGGGCACCCATGGCGGTGATGCAACAACGCACTGCCCTGCTAAAAGTTGGAGACAAACAAGGCTTGAAAGACCTGGAGCAGCACTGCCTGGCAGAAAACGCCAAGCATACCGACTGGGAATGCACGGAAGCAATGATGCAGCTTACCAAAGGTGGAAATGCGCTCTACGAACACTGCTTACCTGCGGATATCAGTGGGATAAGCTGTAAACAAGGCGAAGTAGCAAAAAGCGTATTCGAACGCTACCGCTTGCATACATACCAGGAAGCAGGTTACAAACCTTTCGTGATTGCATCCATGATCTTTAACAGCAAGATACAGGCTGTTGCCGATAAACTGAAGAGCTTTCTGTAAGGGGTTTTATTAACCACAGAGAAAAGCAGAGGAATATATGGACGACGATGCTGAGAAAAGCTTACAAGATCTAAGCCATGCAGTTATTGGCTCCTGTATTGATGTTCATAAAGCATTGGGGCCAGGATTACTGGAATCTATCTATCTGGATTTGTTGTGTTATGATCTGGATTTGAAGCATATTTCATATTCTCGGGAAACAAACCTCTGCATAACCTATAAGGGGTCGGTGTTTAATACTAAACTGAGGGCTGATCTTGTCGTGGACAATAGAATCATAATCGAATTGAAATCAGTGAAGGAATTGCTACCTATCTTTGACGCACAAATAATGACATATATGAAGTTAACCAATATTGAACTTGGTTTGTTAATCAACTTTAATGTTCCGCTACTGAAAGATGGAATTCATCGCTTTCGCCTGAACTTTGGAAAATACTAGGATGAGTAAACAACAATGAATCTACCTGCCGGACATACTCATACTGGAACGGGAAATGCTGATATTACTTATTATAAGTCTTTCTCTGCTTTTCTCTGCTTTTCTCTGTGGTTAAAGAAAGAAAACTCCATATTAACCCCCAACCCCGAAACAAAACGAAAACCTTAAGTACACCCTATGTGTTATGAAATAAGGAGATATAAATGCCTAAACTGATCACCACAACCAACCTCAGTGTTGCTGCCAAGAACGCCGCGCGCTGCAAGAAACAGGGGATAATCCTCCCCACCATCCGTCAACAGATGTTCCCGGAGACCATTCCCGCCGAGATAAAGGCTAAACTGAAGCCCATCGGTCTATGGGACGTTAACCCGCTAAACCTCTTCCGCATCACCTGGAAGAACGACATCAGCACCGGCTTGTTCGGCAAGCCTAATTACTTCGAGATCCCTTCCAGCATCAGCGGTGTAAAAGCCCGCATCATAGGCATGGTCGGCAAATATTTCCCCACCGGCGCACACAAGGTCGGCGCGGCTTATGGCTGCCTCGCTCCGCGTCTGGTGAGCGGAACCTTCGATCCCGATTTTGACAAAGCCGTTTGGCCCTCCACGGGTAACTACTGCCGCGGCGGAGCCTGGGACTGTGCTCTGCTGAACTGCCCCTCCATCGCCATTCTGCCTGAGGAAATGAGCCAGGAACGCTTCACCTGGCTGAAAGAGATCGGCGCAGAAGTGTTTGCCACTCCCGGTTGCGAATCCAACGTAAAGGAAATCTACGACAAATGCGCAGAGCTACGTCTTGACCCCCACAACATCATCCTGAACCAGTTTGATGAATTCGGCAACCCCTTCTGGCACTATCACGTTACCGGCAACGCCATCCAGGAAGTGTATGAACTAATAAAGCACAAGGATAGCCGTCTCAGCGGTTACGTTAGCGCCACCGGCAGCGCTGGCACCATTGCCGCGGGTGACTTCCTGAAGACCCTGCACCCCCTGATGAAGACCACCGCCAGCGAAGCTTTCGAATGCCCCACCCTGCTGAACAACGGCTTTGGCGGACACCGCATCGAAGGCATTGGCGACAAACACATACCCTGGGTGCACAACGTACGCCATACCGATGCTGTGGCAGCCATTCGCGATGAAGACTGCATGCGGCTGCTGCGCCTGTTCAACGACCCCGCCGGCTTAGCTTTCCTTGCCAAAGAAGGCGTGGATGCTAAAAGTGTGCAAGACCTCTCCCTGCTCGGTATCTCCTCCATCGCCAACTTGCTTGCCGCCATCAAGCAAGCCAAATACTTCGAGTACGACGAAAACGACGTTATCTTCACCATGTTCACCGATTCTGCCGAGATGTATCTCTCCCGCATCGATGAACAAAACGTCGAAAAAGGCGCATACAACACGCTTCAAGCCGCGCTGGACAGAGAAGCAGCCCTAAAAGCACAGTACGCGGATAACTTCCTGGAACTCAGCTATCAGGATAAAAAGCGCATCCACAACCTGAAGTATTACACCTGGGTGGAGCAGCAAGGCAAGACCTACGAAGAGATAAACGCCCAATGGGAACCGCAGTATTGGACGGAAACCTTCGAGAACAACCTGGATGAACTGGACAAAGCCATCGAAGCCTTCAATGCCATGTAACACCGTTATTGCCATCATCCTCGCTTCCGGCAAGGGCACCCGCTTCGGCATGCCCAAGGCGGAAGCGGGCTTTGGCGGCAAGAGCTTCGTGCAGCACATCGAGGACAGCCTACAAGCGGCGGAGCTATCCCGCATCGTGCTTGCAGACAGCTACCACAGCCCGGACATGCTGGCAACCCTTAGGCTGGCGGTATCGGACATCATGCTAAAGCAAAGCGGTGAGGTAAGCGGATACCTCATCTTTCCCGTGGATTTCCCCTTTGTAACGCCCGATACCATCCGCAGCCTGATCAGCGCACATCTGGAGCACCCCAACGCCGTTATCCATCCGCTGTTTATGGTACGCCGTGGACACCCCATCATCATTCCTGCCTCCACCAATCTGCTGGCGGATGACGAAGGCAAAGGCTTACGCGAAGTGCTAAGTAAGAACCACCTTGAGCATATCGATGTCCCCGTGAGCGACACTGGCATCCTAAGCAACATCAATACCCCGGAGGATTTACACAAATGGACACAAAAGAACTGATCTTCGCTCGCCACAGCGTGCGCAACTTCCTGCCCGACCCCGTCCCGCAGGAAGTGCTGAATGACATCCTGGAAGCAGGACGCTTAGCCCCCTCCGCCCAGAACAAACAGCCCTGGCGCTATCTGGTGTTCACCGGCAACGACAGCATCCAGAAGCTGGTGCAGAACTGTGGTTTGGTGGGCTTATCCATCTTCTTCATCCGCAAAGCCCCCTGCGTTATCATCGCCTGCGCGGATACCAAAGCCAACCTAAAAATGAACGGACAGGATTATTATCTGGTGGATACCGCCATTTCCTTCCACCAAATGATGCTGATGGCACGCAGCCACGGCATTGGAAGCTGCTGGCTGGCTGCCTTCTCCGAGAAGAAGCTGCGCACTTACCTTAAAATCCCGGACACCTGGCGCATAGTTGCCATGTCCCCTTTCGGCTATCCCGCAGAAAAGAAAACTACTTACACCAAGCTGGTAAGCAGCTTCGCCGGCAGCGCAAACCGCAAACCGTTAGCGGATATTGTGCAGTATCGCTAAACCAAAATCACCGTAGTGTCGCACGCCGATGCGACATAGCGACTACTCACCTCATTACCCTTGCCGTGTCTCCCGTATAGATTATTATATCGGCATTTAGGAGATATTATGACAAGATATAGAACGAAAGCACAGAGTTACCTTGATGCTTTACCGCCAGTGGATAAAAACAGGCTTAGCCCCATACTGGATTTGTTTGAACAGAGTGGCGCGGAAACATCAGTAGATTACTACCACCCCAATATCCTGTATCTTAGCGTGAGGGGAAAGCTGGCTTTGGGGCTGTCTCCGCGCAAGAAGTATATCAGCTTTTATGTAAGTTCATACGAAACGGACAAGATCTTTCAGGATGCCGCCCAAGCCTTGGGAGTATCCTCCCGGGGAGCGGGATGCTATCGGTTTAACAAGCTGTCGGACATAAACATGGACGCCTTGAAGGATGCCTTTGCCCTCATGTATGCCAGTGACCATACCGATGGAGGAGTATTAATCCCTCTGGAATAGGCTATCAGGCAGTTTTCCAATCACTCCATAGCGCGATGCCTTCAAATTAGAAATAGTTTGACATAAAGCCCATGTCCTGTAGCTTGTTACGTAACATATAAAGAGGAAAGAGAAATGAAGATTAAAATGACGAAAGCCTTTATCCAGAAGCTGCCTAAGACCGATCTGCACGTGCATCTGGACGGTAGTGTGCGTATCGAGACGATTATCGATCTGGCAAAACAGAATAACATCAAGCTGCCCACGACAGATGTAGAAGAAATGCGTAAACTGATCGTGTGCACCGATAAAACCGAGAGTCTGGAAGATTACCTGCGCGGGTTCCACATCGTGAATCTGGTGCTGCAGGATAAAGAAGGCTTAAAGCGGGCAGCATACGAGCTTGCCGAAGATGCCGCCAAGGAAAACGTGCGCTATATGGAAGTGCGCTATTCCCCCATTCTGCACACCAACCAGGGCTTGAAGCTTACCGAAATCTCCCAGGCTGTGATAGACGGCTTGAAGCATGGCGAGCGTGATTTTGGCATCAAGACAGGGGTGATCATCTGCGGTATCCGTAACATGGATCCCACCACTTCCTTAAAGCTTGCCGAACTGGCGATTGCCTTCAAAAACAAGGGTGTTATCGCCTTTGATCTTGCCGGCGGCGAATATAACCACCCTGCCAAAGACCACAAGGAAGCCTTTGACCTTGCCTTAAAGAACAACCTGAATATCACCATTCACGCGGGTGAAGCCTACGGTCCCGAAAGCATCCATCAGGCACTGCATTATTGCGGCACCCACCGTATCGGACATGGCACCAGGCTGGTAGAGGACGGCGACCTGCTGAACTATGTGAACGACCACCGCATTCCCTTGGAGATCTGCATCAAGAGCAACTTCCACACCAAAGCAGTGGCAGATATCCGCAGCCACCCTATCGATTTTTACATTGACTACGGCTTACGCGTTACCATCAATACCGATAACCGCACCATCAGCGACACCACGGTTACGGACGAATACATGCTGGCTATCAACGAGCTGGGCTTGGATTACGCCACGGTTAAATACGTGATCCTGAACGGCTTCAAGAGCGCTTTTGTGCCCTATAAGGAACGTGTCCGCCTGATAAACCAGACCTTGAAGGAATTTGAGGAAATTGAAGAAGCCGAACTGAAAACCAAGATCAAAGTAAAAGAAAACCTGTAAGGTAAGATAAGCAAATGAACACCATTATCCAAGAATCCCTGCTTAATGCCCGTAGTCTGGTTTCCGTGCTTGTTTCGGACGAGTTTATCTCCCATGAAGTGGAGAAGATTGCCCGGCAAATAGCCAAAGTTTACCAGCACAAAGGTAAGCTGATCATCTTCGGTAACGGCGGCAGCATGTGCGACGCCATGCACTTTGCCGAAGAATTAACCGGACGCTTTCACGCAGATCGTCCTGCCCTGCCGGCAATTGCCATCAGCGATCCCGGACATCTCTCCTGCGTGGCGAATGATTATGGTTACGACAGCGTTTTCTCCCGCGCCGTGGAAGCCTACGCCGTGCCCGGAGACATGGTTATCGGCATTTCCACCAGCGGAAACTCCGCCAATGTGATCAAAGCCATCGAGGTTGCCCAAGCCCGGGAATGCTTCACCTGCCTGCTTAGCGGCAATTATGGCGGAGCTTTGAAGGATAAGTGTGATTTCCAGATAATTATCCCCTCGGATAGCACTGCCCGCATTCAGGAGATGCACGGAATCCTAATCCACATCATAATCCAACTGGTGGAACACGAACTTTTCTTGACGGATGACGCCCATCTGAAAGATGACACCCACTCTTGCTAATTAAGATACCAAAAAGGATACCCAAATGAACAGTTTTACACGCAAATACAGCCTCATCGCACTGATGCTTCTGGCAGTTATATGCCTAAGTGCCGAGTATTATGACAATGTGATTAACCTCACGGGACAATCTCTTTACAACGGGCTAAGAAATCTGATTGATACTAACACCAATAGCAGCTATACAGGATCGAAAACCCAGTTATTCCAAACCGTGGACACAAATGGCAACGGAACGGTTACTTGTGTATATACCGGCAAAGTATATACAATCAACTCTTCGTATAACGGCGGTGGTGATCCCAATACCGAGCACACCTACGCCCAAAGCTGGTTTACCAGTGCGGAGGAGAGCGTTAAAAAGGCTGATCTGCATCACCTGTTTATCACCGATTCCACCGTAAACAGCTCTCGCGGTAACTTGCCGCTAACTGCGGTTGCTAACCACGGTTCTGCCACTGTTTATTATAACAGCACCCCCCGCCAAAGCTATCGTGGCAATAGTTCCGGAGGGATTCAGGTTTTTGAACCTGCCGACCAATTCAAAGGCAATATCGCCAGAGCACTGTTGTATTTTAATACCCGATATACCAGCCAAAGCCTTACCCAGCAGAATGTAAACATGCTTCCTGTGCTGTTGCAATGGCATATTCAGGATCCTCCCGATGCCGCCGAGCTTACCCGTAACACCAGAGTTTATAACTTCCAAAGTAACCGCAATCCTTTTATAGATCACCCGGAATTCGTTGCCCGCATCTGGGGTGGAAGTGCAGCCGAAGATGATATCCTGCTGTCCATTCCCGCCTTACAGATCTCCTCTGCCTACCCTAATCCCTTTGTGGATGGGCTTTCCATCTCTGTGCAGACCAAGACAGCTGCACCCCTCACCACCACGGTATATAACATGAAGGGACAGAAGATCTACACCACCACCAACGCCCTTCCCGCCGGAGACCACAAGCTGCAATGGAGCGGTGTGGATTTTAGCGGTAAGCAAGTTCCTGCCGGTGTGTATTTCATCAGAGTGGAATCCGGTGAGGATAAAGCCATAAAAAGAGTTATCCGCATGTAGCTGCAAAGCTGCAAAACATATTATTACAAGCAATTAAGGCGGACAATGCAGTTCGCCTTTTCCTTATATCAAGTAATGTGACTGGTATCGCACTGCAGACAGGATGTCCGCAGCTACCTTGCTTGCCAAAGCAGAGCCAACCGCGATCTGACCATGAGCTCACCATGATTTATCCCGGTGAGATCATGGTCAGCCCCGTTTTGAATCCACTGCGGATAGCAGGGGAGATGTAACCACGCAAGAAACCAAGTTTTCGCTTGACTGTTTTAATATGAAATTTCATAATGACCTTTAGAAGAAATATACGAGGTTAATTATGCCATTCGAAGCTGCTCATGAGTCCCAGAGTTCACATCTTGTGAATGCAATCAAGCATAACTTGGAAAATGGCTTCTTTCTTAACCAGACCATAAACCAAGTATATACTTCTGAAAGTGGTGCGCTTTACCATGGTGATTCTATGATTTGGCTTACAACTATACCGGACGCTTCGGTAGATTTAGTGTTTGCCGATCCTCCCTATAACATAAAAAAGGCAGATTGGGATTATTTCCACGGTAGTAGCCATTATCGTGAATGGAGCATGGAATGGATTGCTCAGGTGCATCGTATCCTTAAGCCTACCGGGACGTTTTATATATGCGGTTACTCAGAGATCATCGCAGATTTAGTTAGTCCCTGCATGGAGCTGTTCAAAGGAATCAAATGGCTTATCTGGCATTATAAAAACAAGGCAAACCTGGGTAATGATTGGGGGCGTAGCCATGAAAGTATTCTCCATTTCCGAAAGAGCAGTGTCTTTACTTTTAATAAAGACGATGTTAGAATTCCATACCATGGACATACCCTTAAATACCCCATACACCCTCAAGCAGAAACAAGCCAGTATGCTAATGGGAAGGCTAATGATTGGACTCCTCACCCCAATGGTGCAAAAGCAAAAGACGTGATAGAAATACCTACTACCTGCAATGGAATGAACGAAAAAACACCTCATCCTACTCAGAAACCGGAAGAACTTCTCAGGAAGCTAATACTTGCATCTTCGAATCCGGGTGACATCGTTCTAGATCCCTTTGTTGGCTCCGGCACCACGGCAGTGAGTAGTGAACAGCTTAAACGCAGGTGGTTAGGATGTGATTCCAACGAGAAATACCTGGAGTGGGCAACCCAACGCCTTGCATTAGTTAAAGATATGACAAATGAGCAATGGGTAGAATTTGATCGGAAAAACCTGCAAAGAAGGATGTCCATAAGATGAAGCTTAAGAAAATCATAGAGGTTGTAACTGACAAGGCAAAGTTCGTGAGCCTTAGCGATTATCTGGATTTCTGCCGTATGTATCTGGATTTTGTGGGAGAGGAGAAGAACTTACAGGGCACTATTATCGCTCAGAATGAGCACCAGTATTTCTTTATGCAGTATCGCAAAGAAGCAGATTTTCAGATAACCAGACCCATTAATTCCAATATGTTCTATGACTTGCCTAAGTTTGAGGAGAATCTTAGTTTATTTAACAATATAGCTTCAGAAACAGGCGAAGAAAAACCTAGCCTGGAAGCTCGTTTGTGCGTTACTAATATGATCTACACTATCCAACAAAGCATTGGCTCTGCATTGGATGGGCTGCCAGTGGGGTTAAGCAACAAAGCCAGAAAGCTAAATGGTACCTTGTTCGAAAAACTGATAGTCCTGTTCTTGAGTTCACGGGGACTGACAGCAAGTGCAGAATCCTTGGATATCCCAGTTGTCCACAATAATCAGGTGCTGTTCAAGATGAAGTATCAGCACGATCTAATCCTGCGTAACGGTTCTGGGGATGTTAAAGTAATTGGGGCAATCAAAACAACCAGTAAAGATAGAATTGATAAGGTGTTTATTGACAAACTGCTCTATTCGCGGCTTACCTCGTCTGATATAAAGCACATTGCTATAATTCTGAATGATGTCCAACGCAAGAAAACGAAAACTGAGAATCAATTCGGTATAGGCTCAACCTTCTTGCCGGGACGATTTAAGGGATATATGATAAAACTCTGCCCGTTGGATGGGGTGTATTATTTGGACATCAGAAAGGCAATGCAAACCGATAACGAACTGAAGCAAATGATTAAGCCCTTTGATCAGTTGGTGTTTGATGACCTGGGGGATATATAGCTAAGAGGACACCAAAGTCTTAGCAGCCTCTTGGATTGTTTTACGTCTCTGCACAAGCCACATCATCACCCATTACCCCATCACCACATCACTTTTTTAATTTGCTCTTGACAGAAACACGGCTATAATTACATTAGCACTCAGAAACACAGACTGCTAATAACCATGAGTTTTAAGATTAATATTATGGAGGAAAACAAGATGGCAAAACAAATGCAGTATGCACACGATGCCCGCACAAGCCTAAAACGCGGAGTGGACAAACTGGCTGACGCCGTTAAAGTAACCCTTGGACCCAGGGGTAGAAACGTTGTATTGGATAAGAAATTTGGCTCGCCCACCATCACTAATGACGGTGTGACCATAGCCAAAGAAATCGAGCTGGAAGATGCCTTCGAAAACATGGGCGCACAGCTTTGCAAAGAAGTGGCAGAAAAGACCCACGACAACGCCGGAGACGGCACCACCACCGCCACCATCCTTGCGCAGGCGATCATTGAAGAAGGCTTGAAGCATGTAACCGCGGGCGTGAACCCCATGTACCTGAAACGCGGCTTGGAAAAAGCCACCAAGGTTATCGTGGAGAAAATCCGCGAATACAGCAAAGAAATTAAGAGCAATGGCGAGATCGCTCAGATTGCCAGCATTTCTGCCAATAACGATTCCGAGATCGGCGCACTTATCGCCGAAGCCATGGAATCCGTGGGCAGGGAAGGCATCATCAACATCGAAGAAGCCAAATCCATCGATACCGGACTGGAGAAAGTGGAAGGCATGCAGTTCGACCGTGGCTACATCTCCCCCTATTTCGTCTCCAACCCCGAGAAGATGGTTGCCGAACTTGAAGACCCATTTATCCTGCTTTATGACAAGAAGATAAGCGTCCTAAAAGACCTGCTTCCCATCCTGCAGGAAGTCTCCCAGACCGGACGTCCCCTGATGATCATCAGCGAAGACATTGAAGGCGAAGCTTTGGCAACTCTCGTTGTCAACAAGCTGCGCGGCGTGCTGAACGTGGTTGCCGTAAAGGCTCCCGGCTTTGGCGACCGTCGTAAAGCCATGCTGGAAGACATCGCCGTGCTAACCGGTGCCACCCTTATTTCCGAGGAAATGGGACGCAAGCTGGATACCGCCACCATGACCGACCTTGGCAGAGCCAAGAAAGTGCTTGTGGAAAAAGAAAACACCACCATTCGCGAAGGTGCCGGCGGACAAGAAGCCGTGGATGCCCGCATGAAGCAGATAAAAGCCCAGATCGAAGAAACTACTTCCGATTACGACAAAGAAAAGCTGCAAGAACGCCTTGCCAAGCTTTCCAGCGGCGTAGCTATTATCCGTATCGGTGCCGCCACCGAAACCGAAATGAAAGAAAAGAAAGCCCGCGTGGACGATGCTCTGCATGCCACCCGCGCTGCCGTTGAAGAAGGAATCGTTCCCGGCGGTGGAGTTACCCTTATTCAGGCTGCAAAAGCCCTGAAGGCAATGAAGGGACTCTCCCATGAAGAGAAGATGGCTGTGGAAATCATGGCAAAAGCTCTGGAAAAACCTGCCTATCAGATCGCGGCAAACGCCGGCGAAGAAGGTGCGGTAATCGTCGAAAAGCTGAAAGGCTTCAAAGACGTGCACATGGGCTACAATGCTGCCACCGGCGTGTTTGAAGACTTGTTTGCAGCCGGTATCATCGATCCCGCCAAGGTAGTCCGCTCTGCCGTGCAGAACGCTGCCTCCATCGCTGCCCTCTTCCTTACCACCGAGTGCATCATCACCGATATCAAGGAACCCGAAGCAGCCATGCCGCAGATGCCAAATCCCGGTATGGGCGGAATGTATTAAGCCATAAACAAACCCAATATACACTCATACGCCAAAGCCTCTCCGCATGGGGAGGCTTTGTTACTTTTATGCCAAACTTTTGCTTGACACCCATAAACCCTTAATTTTCCTTGGCTGAGTAATATCGAAATTTAGCGAGGAACAGGACAATGGAACTACTTACCGAAGCGCTTTGTTTTCCATCCGATTGCAATGTGATTTTAGGGCAGAGCCACTTCATCAAAACCGTGGAAGACCTCTACGAGGTGATGGTTACCAGCGTCCCGGGAATAAAGTTTGGGCTGGCTTTCTGCGAGGCTTCCGGTCCCTGCCTGGTGCGTAAAGACGGCACCGACAGCGAGCTGATTGAGCTTGCCGTGGAAAATATGCTGCGTTTAGGCGCAGGGCACAGCTTCCTGATAATTATGCGGGGTGCCTTCCCCATCAATGTGTTGCCCGGGATAAAGGACTGCCGCGAAGTGCTTTCCATCTTCTGCGCCACTGCCAATCCGGTGGAAGTTATTCTCGCCGAAACAGCGCAGGGACGCGGGATATTGGGCGTTATCGACGGCAACTCCCCCAAAGGCATAGAACTGGATACGGACATCAGCCACCGCAAGAAATTCCTGCAGGATATCGGGTATAAACGCTAAGCCATGATACGTTCTTTTATTGCGCTGGAATTGCCCTCCCTCATGAAAACCGAGCTGAAAGAGGTGATTCGTAAGTATAAAGCGCGCACCGGCGAAGGGATTAACTGGGTAAAGCCGGAAAACCTGCACCTTACGCTGGTGTTTATCGGCGATGTGCCCCCGGAGAAAATCCAGGAGCTGGACGCAGCAATACAAGAGCTGCTAATCGGCTTCCCTTCCTTCAAGTTCAAGGCTATGGGCTTGGAGCTTTTCCCTGCCCGCGAACCACGCAAGCTGTGGCTGAAACTGGAAGCGGAGAACGAGGATGTGTTTAAGCTGCAACGGCGGATGCTGGGCGCAATGCGCAGCCTGGAGATAGTGCCGGACCGCAAGCCTTTGAAGCTGCACATAACCCTGGCACGCCTGAAGACTGCCATGAACGACGAGCTTGCCCGCGAGCTTATGCAAACCGAGATTAATAAAGAAAGCCTGGCTTACAGCAGCATCTGCCTGTTTCGCAGCGTGCTGGCACCAAGTGGGCCAAGCTATTCTGTAATAGAACAATATAACCTAAAATGACCCGGAGGTATAAT
>CAYSGM010000071.1:0-14750 GCA_964430595.1 uncultured Candidatus Cloacimonas sp. | reverse complement strand
TGGCACGATGCAAATCAACTTATCATTCCCTGTTTAAAAAACGGGGGGATGTGAGATGCAATTATTTTCCTTGACATCTGGGAATATGTGGTTATTTTCTGTATTTAATTGTGATTGATGCGATCAGAGTATATTGATTTTCTCAGGTTTTCTTACTAATAATAACGATAAAGTTGAGGTACAGAAATGAAAAAACTTGTGTTACTCGCGTTGTTAGTGCTTAGTGTGCTAACCGTTTTTGCTGCAACCTACTATTCCCAGGGAAGCTTAGCCCCCAATTTAACCTCAAGTTGGAATAGTGCACGTGATGGTTCCGGTTCAACACCTGCCAATTTTACCGGAATAGATACTTTTGTTATTCAACCTGGTCATAGTATGACCACCACCGCAACATGGACAGTAAGCAATTCAGCCAGTATGGTGGAAATTGAAGATGGCGGATTGTTAAAAGCTGTATCAGGAAGCTTAGCTGTGCTATCAGGCATTTTCCAGATAGACGGTGGCGGTGTTTATGCTCATGCGACAGGAGATGGAGTCGTACCAGGATCTGCCGGACGTCGCTTTGCCAACTCTACCAACGGAGGAAAAGGGAATGGGACATTTGAAATACAGGAACAGACCTCAGCTTTTTCTATAACCGGCATCACCTGGGGCAACGTGGTGGTTAATAATGCCACACAATCCGGTTCTCTCGGTTATGCAGCCACATTTGCAGATGTAGAAGGTGATTTTACGGTGAAGAACACTAACAGTCAGCAGTTTAGACTAACCAGTTCTCAAGCGACACCGCATGTGATAAAAGGCAACCTCACAATTCAGAACTCCACGAGTTTTTTGTCGTTTAAAAGCAGCTCAAACACAATTAATGTAACCGTTTATGGCAATGTAAACCTGATGGGAGGAACTCTTGCATTAGCTTACGCGACATCCCTCGGCACAGGAAATCTCTACTTTAGGGGCAATTTTAACATGGGGGGTGGAACTCTAACCGAAGGTACTGCATTAACGAACTGCACCATCTATGCCGATGGTTCCTCTGCGCAGACCTTTACCCGTAGCGGAGGCACGATCTCCGGCGATATAAACTTAAACGTCCCCAGCGGTAAGACGCTTGATTTGGGCAATTCCGTGATAGACGGCAGCACCGGCTCTTTTACCCTGGCTGATGGCGCGACCTTTAGAACCTCCCACACGGAAGGGATTTCCGCCAGTGGCAGTACCGGCGCTATTCAGGTAGGCGGAACCCGTACTTTCGGCACCGCGGCGAATTATGAATACAGCGGGCCTGATCCGCGGGTTACAGGTGATGGGCTTCCCACTACCGTGAATAACCTTACTTTCAATTCCATGGGGTCGATCACATTATCCAACAATCTTACCGTAAATGGCGTTTTTAATGTTGTTAACGGCGGTTTGAAACTTGGCAATTATAACTTTGTTGCTTCTGGGACCACGCCCTTAAACCCCATCTTTCTGTATAACGGCACCGGCACAGCCAGCGGGGTTGGCTTAGGGAATAATTCCATGATAACCGTGGAAGTAACCAATCCCACATCCCTGCCATCGCAAATGAACCAGCTGGATATAGCCGTGGGTACCGGGAACATCTTGTATCTTCCCAACAGCACCTATACCCCCAATCTGATCTTCACATCCGGTTCCGTAGCCGTGGGGAACTATGTGTTTGGCGTAGGCGGCAATCCTACCGGCGATGCCCAGATCATTTATGACGGCACCGGCAGAATAGAATGCAATGGTACTAATCTGGAGATAACCGTAACTTCTTCCACGCCCGGAACCTTGCCCGGCGAAACCGGCTCTTTGATAATTGATACCGCAGGGACGGTAACAATTCCCAATAATGTGCACCTTGGCACTTTCGCCATGCTTGCAGGCGCAATGGATTTGAACAATAAATCCGTTTACATCACCGATGTAGCGGTTGACCTAAGCGGTGAATCCGTGCTTTCCGGATTGGCAATAACCAGAACCGATACACCTACCATTGTTGGTGGAGGGCTATCGACCATTTCCAGAATATGGAACATAACGGGTAACTCTTCCGATCCCTTCAACCTAACCCTTTTCTGGCCTGAATCTGTGGATAACGGGTATGATTTCAGCGGTGGCACCTGTCATATGTGGAAATACAGTGGCGGAGCATGGTCGGACTTGGGCATGCGTGGAGTAAACACAAACGCGGGCGTGCATAGCAGCAATATCATGGCGACTTTGGGCGCAAAGGACACTAATGGGGACTATACCATAACCGGTGAGGATGAACCTCTGCCAGTGGTGATGTCATCCTTTTCTGCCCTGCCTACTGCCCAGCAGTTTGTGTATCTGGCATGGACTACCCAGTCCGAAACAAACTTGTCCGGTTACAGAATATACCGCGGGTTGGATAATAACCTATATACCGCAGCCATGATGAACGTGTTTATCGCTGCAAACAACACCTCAAGTACATCTACTTACAGCTACACAGATCAGGAAGCGGAGGCAGGAAACACCTGGTATTATTGGCTGCAATTCATGGAGATGGACGGCAGCGATGAGTTTTATGGACCGGTGGTGGTTTACTTGCCGGAGGATGGAACTGTCACTCCGCCTGTTAATACTGTGGTAACGGGATTGCATAGCATCTATCCGAACCCCTTTAACCCCACTACTAATATCTCTTACGGCCTGGATAAAGATGCCAACGTAACTATTCAGGTCTTTAATCTGCGTGGCGAATTGATAAACACGGTGCTATCCGGCTTCAAGACGAAAGGAACATATAACCTGCATTGGGATTGTATAGATGTAAACGGAGCAGGCTGTCCATCGGGTATGTACTTCTTTAAGATGACCACCGGGGACAGTGTATCAGTTAAGAAAGCCCTGTTGATGAAGTAAACTGCTTAAAACATCGTAATTGCACATGCCTCATGTGCTGTCAGCCGGGGGCGGCTGTTATTACGGAATTGCGCCTTTTCTAATAGCCTGTGTAACAACAGGCTATTTTATTTATCCCGGATATGGAAGTGAAACAAGGCTTGACACCATTAGCCCCTTGCGAAAGCTCTGCTCAAGATTATGACATAGCATAGAGGATGAAATGGAAGAAAACAAAGTAATATACACGATGAACGGCATTGGCAAGGTGGTGGACGGCAACAAGCAAATCCTGAAGGATATATATCTGGGCTATTATTATGGTGCCAAGATAGGCGTGGTGGGCTTGAACGGCTCCGGTAAAAGCACGCTACTGAAGATAATGGCAGGGCTGGATAACGACTACATTGGTGAAGTATCCATGGCTAAGGGCTACACGATCGGATATCTGGAACAAGACCCCCTGGTGGACGATAACAAAACCGTGCTGGAAGTGGTTCAGGAAGGCGTGGCAGAGGCAATAGCGCTGCTGCAGAAATATGAAGAGATAAATATGAAATTCATGGAGCCTATGGATGACGATGCCATGAACAAGCTTTTGGACGAGCAGGGCAAGATTCAGGACAAGCTGGATGCCTGCAATGCCTGGGATATCGATAGCAGGCTGGATCAGGCGATGGATGCGCTGCGCTGCCCTCCCGGCAACTTGCCCGTAAGCGTGATTTCCGGCGGTGAAAGGCGCAGGGTAGCACTGTGTAGATTGTTGCTGCAAGAGCCGGATATATTGCTGTTGGATGAGCCTACCAACCATCTGGATGCGGAGCTTATTCTGTGGCTGGAACACCATCTGCACCAATATAAAGGCACGGTGATAGCCGTTACGCATGATAGGTATTTTCTGGATAACGTGGCACAGTGGATTCTAGAACTGGACAGAGGCGAAGGCATCCCTTATAAGGGTAATTACTCATCATGGCTGGAGCAGAAACAGAACGCCCTGGCTAACGAAACCAAGACAGAAAGCAAGCGCCAGAAAGCCCTTGCGGAGGAACTGGATTGGATTCGTAGCAGTCCCAAAGCGCGCCGGGCAAAGAGTAAGGCCAGAATAGAAAACTATGAGAAGATGGCTTCTGAAGAATACAAAAGGGACAATGCCACAGACAAACTTACTATTCCCAAAGGGGCAAGGCTCGGGCACAATGTTATCCAAGCTGTAAATATATCAAAAGGATATGAAGATAAACTGCTGTACGAAGACCTGTGCTTTGACCTTCCTGCAGGGGGAATAATCGGGGTTATCGGTGCCAACGGAGCAGGTAAAACCACTCTCTTTAACATGATAATGGGCAATCAGCAGCCGGATAGTGGCAAGTTCATTATCGGCGAAACGGTGAAGTTCTCCTACGTAGATCAATCCCGCATTATGGATCAGGAGAGAACCTTGCTGGAAATGATCGGCGAAGGCAGAGACGTGATGAAGGTTGGCGACAGGGAAATGAATGTGCGGGAGTACCTTAGCAAGTTCAACTTCTCTTCCAAGGAACACATAAAGCCGGTGAACATCCTCAGCGGTGGAGAAAAGAACCGGGCGTATCTTGCGCTCACCCTTCAGGTTGGCGGCAATGTGCTGCTGCTGGACGAACCTACTAACGATCTGGATGTTTATACTATCCACGCCCTGGAAGAAGCACTGCTGGATTTCGCAGGTTGCGCTGTGGTAATAAGCCACGACAGGTACTTCTTAGACAGGGTTTGCACCCATATCCTCGCCTTCGAGGGCGACAGCAAAGTGAAATGGTACGAAGGCAACTTTAGCGATTATGAGGAAGATAAGATGAAGCGATTGGGCATCAGCGAACTTGTCCCCAAGCGCATCACATACAGGAAACTAACCAGATAAACCTGAATATTGCAGATGGAGTTCAAACGGCTGATTCCAACATCAAGTATATCAACAAATTATGCCAGACGTTCGGACTTCATCGTGCGCATATTATCATGTTTCCCAATAGAGTCTCACATTGAAGTCCGAGCCGGCACTGAACCAGTGGTATAGGCAAGATATTCATAGCCGACTTGAACTCCTATTGCATTATTTGAGATAAAGAGAATTGGATTAGTGTGAATTCTTCTTGACTTATTTTTAACCCTTATTTTACTAAGCCCTTCGTATAGAAACACAGATAAGAGAGGGATATGAAAGACGATATTGATCTTGGTTTCTTTTTTAATCTACTCGATTCCGAAGCGGAAAACAGTTCGCTAAAGGCAAAGTTTCGGCTTAAAGAGGGAGAGCGGCGGGAAGTGTGTATCCTTTTTGCCGATGTAAAAAACTCTACGGTAATGGGCAGTAAGCTTGATCCGGAGGTGTTCCAAAGCAAACTTGACCCCCTGATGAAGCGCTTCACCAAGTGCATCACCTATTATGGCGGCTTTGTGGATAAGTATATGGGCGATGGCATCATGGCACTGTTTGGGGCAAAACGGGCTACCGAACAAGATACCGAACGCGCGGTGCTTGCCGGGCTGAAAATGATAGAACAATTAGAGCTGTACAATAGCAAACTTGCATCCGAAAATCAAACGGCTGAAGGAAGTATAGGTATTCGTATCGGGATAAATACCGGTTTGGTGGTGGTAGGCAAGGTTGGTGAGGAACGGGAAGGGGATTTCACTGTAACAGGCGCAGCCGTGCATCTGGCTCAAAGGATGGAAGCAAATGCTCCCGTAGGTAAAATACTTATGCCGGTTCATGCTATGCAGGCTGTGGAGCGTTTGTTTGAGTTTGAACCTTACGGTAACGTTAATGCCAAAGGCTTTTCCGCACCAGTGGAAAGCTACTCAGTGGTACGTCAGCGGTTGGAAAAGGGACAAAGGTGGTTTAGGAAGAAAGCCATATTTATTGGCAGGGAAAAGGAACTTCAGCAGTTAAGTGGGGCGTTTTCGCATCTGGAGCGTAAGATAAAGGGTATCGACGACGGCCATGCTGCTCCCACGATAATTGGCATTAGGGGTGATGCGGGGCTTGGTAAAACCAGGCTGGTACACGAGTTTTGCCAGGCTTATCAGCAACGGATGAAGCTTGTATCTTGCGACGCTTCCGGCATTGTGCGCACTCCGTTTTGTCTGTTTGTTAACTTGTTAGAAAACGAGTTTAAGCTTAGGGTAAGCGAACCGCTTCCCGCCAAAAAGCTTAAGCTTGAAGAGGGGTTTAAGCTGCTTAGCCAAAATCTTACAGCCGCCGATGCAGCCGAACTTGCCGATGCACTTCCATTAGTGGGAGCGCTACTGGAAATCCCCTATGCGGATGAGCGCTTGAAACAAAGCGGATCAGAACTACTTGTACATCTGCGGCTCGCTTTGCAGAGACTTATTAAGCAGCTACTCATGCAACATGCAAGAGCCGGGTTGCCGATCGTGCTGGTTTTCGATGACCTGCACTGGATGGACGATTCTTCTGCAGCGATATTTAACAACCTGATCCAGAACCTGGTATTAAAAAATTATCCTGTAGAGCAAGATGCCAATCTTGCTGATCCGGAACAGACATCCTTTACATCTGCTTCAAAAGCTGCACTTCAGCAGGATCGGCATCCTGCTCTACTAAATAAAGTCTTGATAATTTTGCAGTATCGCATGGATTATAAGGTTCATTCCGAAATTGGCAGCCTGCCCGTGTTTAGCGAGATGGAGCTTCTGCCCTTGAGCGATACTGAAATGATGCGCCTGATAAAACACCATACCAGTGCCTTCTCGATCCCTGATGATATCCTTAACAAGGTGAAGCTGCTTAGTATGGGCAATCCGTTCTATTTGGAGGAATGGTGCAATTACCTTAGCGATCTGCCAAAGTTTGATCTTAAAGACCTTCCTATCCCTGCCAACCTGCATGCGCTGATTCTTTCCCGGCTGGATATGCTGGATAATTCCATCCGCCTGCTACTGCAGAAGGCTGCGGTGATCGGGCAGGAGTTCTTTGTGAATATCCTTTCCTGGATAGAAGATAAGCTGTATAACCCGATTGATGTGCCGGAAACCCTTTCCCAACTGGAGCAGCAGGCTTTTATCTTAAAGCTGATTGGATTCGATTACTCTGCCTATTTCTTTAAGCATATCACCACACGTGATGTGGCATATCAAACCCTGCTGCTGGAGAATCGGACAATTCTGCATAAACTGGCTGCCGAAGCTATCGAAGAGCTATATCCCGAGCGTCAGCAAGAATTCCTCTTCCAACTTGCGGATCACTATCACCGTGCCGCAGTTGCCGATAAAGCTATTTTCTATCTGGAGAAAGCTGCTGCTGCTGCCCAAAAGGTTTATAGCAACCGCCAGGCGATTGAGTTGTACGAAAAGCTGCTTAGCTGGATGCAAAACGGAACGCAGGCTTCAGCCTGCTGGTCCCCCAGCTTCAGCCAGTCAGTAACAAATAATCCCCAATCCCAAACAGAAAAACCAAATAAACAAAGCAACCTCACCCTTGCCCGCATCTACCTGCACTTAGCCGAAATTAAAAGCTTAATCGGTCTCTGGGATGAAGCCGATGCTGATTTGCAACAAGCCTTAGCGCATGCCACAAATCCTTGTGATAGCTTCGATTACCACCACCTAAGCGGGGTATCTGCCTTTCGCAAAGGAAACATGGAAACTGCCCTGCAAGAATGGGAAAGTTGCCTGGAAATAGCAACATCCAACCCTCCCGACCTCTCGACCGCCCCGCTAATTGCCATCGCCCACAACGACCTCGGTATCTGGTATCAACAGCATAAACAATATGCCCTTGCCTTTGATCATTATCATAACAGCCTGAACTATGCCACCGAGATTAACGACGCCCTCCGCATTGCCAAAACGCTTAGCAACCTCGGACTGCTATACATGAACCAAAAAGACTACCCTAATGCTGAAAAATACTTAAGCGAATGTCTGGTTATTACTGAAGCGAACCAATACCTCCAGCTCCAATCAATAGCCCTCGGTAATCTGGGCTTGATGTATCAAAAAAAAGGCAATCCTGACAAAGCCATGCAATTCTACGAAAAGAAATGGATGCTGGTGGATAAACTGAATGACAAAGCTGAACTAATAAAGGTATTGGGTAACATAGGCAATATCCATCGAGATCAGGGACAGCATTGGGAAGCACTAGAATACTACCGTAGAGTATTAGCTATCAAAGAAACTCTCGGAAATGCAAGAGAGCTTTCAACTACACATAATGCCATTGCCACTGTATTCCAGACTTTGGAGAGATTTCCCGAAGCACTTGCCGAAATTGACAAAGCCATTGAATATGCAACCCAGAATGCTGCTGCTAATCCTCAAAACCTGAGTGAGTATCTGTATAATAAGGCTGATATCTGCTACACTATGAAAAATTATAAGCAGGCTGCTATTACAGCTCAACAAACCTTGGAGTTTGCCATGCAACATGGGCTACAACCAGTAGTGGCTGCTTGTAATAATATCATTGAATTGATAGACCAATCAGGCACAAAGAATGAATAATGATAGTTAATTTGAGAGATGACAAAGAAACGCTAATTCATACCAATAGGAGGATAAACTCATGAAACGCATGATTCTTTTTTTATCACTGTATTTGTGCGCCATGTTAATGTACGGACAGACATCTGAATGGGAATGGGTAAAAACATATGGAGGTTTGGGGACTGATACCTTTTTTGATGTAACCTGTGACAGCCAGGGCAATATTATTGCTGTAGGTATGTTCAACAGCGAAATTACAATAGCTGATAGCGTATATACTCCCGCTGGAATGACAGACATTATAGTTACTAAATGCGATAATAACGGTGATCTTATCTGGACCAAGACATTTGGAGGATTAGGAGATGATTGCGCTTACGGGGTTGCGATAGACCCCATGAACAATGTGTTGATAACAGGTTATTTTTCAGGAGAGGTAGGATTTTCTGCATTTATACTAACCTGTAATGGAGCTAGAGATATTTTTGCTTTGAAACTCAGCCCTAATGGCAACGTTGTATGGGCAGCCCGTGGTGGAGGCTCATCCACAGATACTAATAGTGACATTGGCAGAGGAATAGACACCGATGAATCCGGCAATGTGTACATTTGCGGAACATTTCGGGATAGTTTTAGCTGGGAAAGCATGACTCTGATAAACAATGGGAATACAGATTGTTTTGTATTGAAACTTGATAATGACGGAAACATCCAGTGGGTTAACAAAGCCTCATCCAGCGGAGCTGATATAGCTTATAATATACGTGTAAAAAACGATCTTTATTATGTATGCGGAAGCTTTTCTACAACGATCCTATCTATACCGCCTCTGACTTCATTAACGGGTTCCGAAACCGTATCTGGCTTTTTTACCGTAGGTTCTACGACAGATGGAGCCTGGCAATGGGGAAAGACCATTTATGACACTCACGTAACTGCAACAGGGATCATTGAAATCCAGGATATTGATATAGATGAAGCAGATAATATCGCGGTAGTAGGCAAGTACAATCAGACCAATACCCTCAGCCTCAGTGTATCCGGTGTGGATTTGTTCCTGGCTAAGTATTCACCTATTGGAGCATTGACTTGGGCATACCGTATTGGCAGCTCTGGAACCGAACCTGATAATATCAGACTTGCCCATGATGCTGAAAACAACCTTATTGTGGCTGGGGGATTCACAGGCTCTTGCTCGTTTAATTCGCAAGCAACAGTGGTCACCTATGGGTTAAATGATGGTTTTGTTCTAAAAGTAAACACTAGTGGGCAAACCCAGTGGGTTAAAAACTTTGGGGGTGATAACAATGACCATTGTTTTGGGATAACAGTTGATGCATGGGGTTATCCAATTGTAATTGGTAGCTTCATTTCTACTACAGTTACATGGGGCACAATATCTGCAAATTCTAATGGTTTGTCAGATATGTTTATTGCTAAGCTTGACAATGTGTCGGCTTCCTTTGAAGCTTCAGAAACGTCAGGCTACGCACCGTTAATCGTTGCATTCACTAACACGTCTACGGGACACCAGCCGCTTAGCTATCAATGGGACTTTAACAATGATGGAGTTGTTGACTCGAACATAGAAAATCCAACTTGGGTTTATCCTCTTCAAGGATACTACACTGTTTCTCTAACAGTATCTGATGGGATTGTGTCTAGAACAATTACCAAAACCAATTACATCTTGGCAACAAAAAAACCGGAGACGGTATTTGAATGGGCTCAAAGTTTTGGAACTGATGCTAATGAATATTGTCGGGGTATTACTACAGATATCGACGGTAATATATACATCACTGGCGAATTTACTACAAGTTTACAATTTGGTGATCTGGATTCTCTGGTTACCTCTGGTGGTACAGATAGCTATGTAGCTAAACTTAGCTCATCTGGCCAATGGCTTTGGGCAGTAAAAAGCTATGCCGGACTTTACAACGATGTTGCGTTCGATATTGCTGTCGATGAACTCGGATGCACCTATATAGCTGGCAGAAGGCAGGACGCTGCTGGTTACTATAAAACTTACATTCAGAAGCTTGATCAAACCGGTAATCAGATTTGGATCACTATTACAGCGCAAGGTCATTCGTCAACAGGTCAATCATATCAACAAAACACTTATGTGAATAGGCTGGTTCTTGGGACAAATGGGAACATCTACGCAGTAGGATATCATAACTTTTATGCTATATTTGGGACAATTGAAGTTGGTATGAATAGAACTACAAGTTATAGTGGTTGGATTGGGTGCTTGTCTCAATCAACAGGCACTTGGCTTTGGGCAAAGAACGTTCAATCTGAGAATCTTTTTGTAAATACTAACTACATGATCAACATGACCAATCTGGTATTAGATGAATCCAACAACGTATACGTCTGTGGTTATTTCAATGACTGGATAAACTATTATGCAGTAACTGGTCACATTCAGTCGGTAGGCGGATTTGACATTCTGTTATTTAAGCTCTCTTCAACTGGTTCATGGCAATGGTGGCATAGAGTTGGAACTACTAATTCAGAATTAGCTACAAACATAGCTTTAGATCAATCAGGGAATGT
This sequence comes from uncultured Candidatus Cloacimonas sp., assembly GCA_964430595.1. Lineage (GTDB taxonomy): Bacteria > Cloacimonadota > Cloacimonadia > Cloacimonadales > Cloacimonadaceae > Cloacimonas. Next base: position 3,815 of record CAYSGM010000071.1, on the reverse strand, counting down.
TTATATTGCCGGATATTTTTATAGTTCCGTTACATTTGGCAGCATTCAACTAACAGGTGGATCAAACCAGTTGTTTGTAGCCAAGATGTTGCCAAATTTCACTTTTGAATGGGCAGTAACTACGGCAAATAACGTATATGTTAGCATAGCAGAAATGCTGAGAAATCCTGCGGGAGAGTTTATTCTTTGCGGTTCTGCCACCGGGACTACGTATTTCGGTGATTTCTTACTCAATTGCAATGGCACAGATGCTATTGTGGCAAAAATCAATACTCAAGGTGAGTGGATTTGGGCTATATATGGTGGTGGGGCTTCTTCAGATGGAGCTTTGAACATGGCTTTAACTACGAGTGGAGCTCCTATCATAATTGGAAACATAACAGGACCTGCGACATTTGGAAATAGTGATCTTACCCATGCCGGTGGTTATGACGGGTTTGTTGCAAGGTTAGAAATACTTAAAGCAGATTTTTCCGTAGATTTAGCGTCTGGTTATGCTCCCTTTTCTGTACAATTTACCGACAACTCATTGGGGTATGTTACCTCTTGGCAATGGGACTTCAATGATGATGGCGTAATAGATTCCAATCAACAAAACCCATCCTGGACTTATGAAACAGTAGGGATTTACACAGTATCCCTAACAGTATCTGATGGTTATGCCTCAGCAAATTGCACTAAATATCAGTACATCCATTCATACATTATTAATGCCGAGTTTTCTGCTTCAGTTACCTCAGGATACATACCCTTGCAGATGAGCTTTACTGATCAGACTCTTGGACCAATAATCCATTGGAATTGGGATTTTAATGGAGATAATTTTGTAGATAGCATTGAGCAAAATCCAACCTGGACTTATCTCTTTCCGGGAATTTATACTGTCTCTTTAACAATTACGGATGGGGTTAATTTCGATACTGAAACACGAACTGATTATATTAATGTTTCCATCAATCCTGCCTCGCTGATGAATGTGCCTTCGCAGTACGCTACGATTCAATCGGCTATTGATGCCTCCAATGACGGAGACTACATCATCGTAGCAGATGGCACATATTATGAAAACCTGGTGATCGAGGGCAAGAGTATCACCATCGGGAGTTACTTCTTTGTGGATGGTGATAGCACTCACATCAACAATACAATAATCGATGGCGGTAATGCCATTAACCCGGACCAAGCCAGTACGATCACAATTCTACCCGGAACCGGCAGACCTGCTACATCTCCGCACATCGTAGGCTTCACTATCCGCAATGGCAGCGGACGTAGGATTGTGCAGAATATCGGGGGGAACACCATCGAGAAGCGGGTTGGTGGTGGCGTCTATATCCATCAGGCAAGCCCTATATTTACAAACAACAATATCGAGGATAACGATGCCGATGATGAAGGCGGGGGTAGCTATGCTTTTGCAAGCAATCCCAATCTGGGTGGTATGGTGGATGCTGTGATTGGAAAGTTCAATCCCGGAGGTAATTGTTTCCGCGGCAACCGTGCTGATCTTGGTGCCGATATCTATATTTACGGCACTACTGTTCGCGATGAAGTGAAGCTGGCTAACTGTTATTTCGAGGTTTTCAGCCCTGCCGACACAACCGTTTCCAATTATTGGGCAACTTCCTCTTCCCCCCTTAGTTTTGATGGCTGCAGCGGAGAGAGCGCAGCCATAACAAGCGATATCTATGTGGCAACGAACGGCAGCGATATTGCCAACTCCGGCACAAGTGCAGAAAGCCCATTCAGAACCATTGACTATGCCCTCTCCCGCATCTATGCCAAGGCGGATAACCCGCTTACCATTCATCTCGCCAGTGGCACATATTCTCCTTCGCTTACGGGAGAGAAGTATCCCTTGCAAATGGTAAAATATGTATCGCTGCAAGGTTCCGGAACAGCCGAAACCTTCCTGGATGCCGAAGCTAGTGCTGATTTCCCTTGCCGGGTGATAAACATGGATTATGTGGAGGGGGTAACTGTTTCCGAGCTTACCCTGATGGGTGGTTTTGTGACTATGCTAAAGAATTATAACGGCGGTGGTATCGGGATCATCAACTCTCAGGCAACGCTGCATAATATCCTGCTGGCGGGTAGTTCTTCCGCGGGTAACGGCGCAGGGCTTTATGCCTTCCAGTCGGGCGTTGTTGCCGATAGTATTAGCCTGGAATACAATGCCGCACTCGGTTCCGGGGGTGGGATTTATGCCATGCAGACCAATCTGGAGCTATCTAACAGCAACGTGCTAAACAACTCAGCCAACAAGAATGGTGCAGGTATTTCCGCCGATAGCGGAGTAATAAAGATTCTCAACAGCGAGCTTGCCAATAATCAGGCTACAGGTTACCAAAGCAAAGGTGGAGGAATCAGTTTATCCAATGCTGATGATGCCATTATCCGCAATAACCAGATCAAAAGCAATAATGCTGATCTGGGGGCTGGCATCTATTTGCAAAATAACAGTAACACCCAGATTGACCGCAACATGATCAGCAACAACCTGGCAGACTATAATGGCGGAGGATTATTTGTAAACACCACCACCGGATTGTTCACCAACAATTTAGTTGCTAACAACACTGCCACTCAGCGTGGAGGTGGGCTTTATTGCTATTCCTCTCCAACGCTAAACAACAACACTATCGTTAATAACAAAGCAATCCTGCAAGGTGGAGGCATGTATCTGAATACCGGTTCGCCAACCCATAAAAATACTATCTATTGGGGCAATGTAACCGGAGCAGCCAACAACCCTAACCAACTCTATATCTATAGCGATACTGCCGATCCTGATTTCTATTACAGCGATATCCAGAGTGGTAGCGCTGGGTTTGCTCTTGCCGGTGGAATCAGCTATACAGGAACTTACGAAAACAACCTGAACACCGATCCGCTCTTCATAGAGTCAAGCGAAGGTGCAGGGCATTACTACCTGCTGGGAGAAACACCTTTTATCCTGCAAGATACCTCCCCTTGCATAGATAGTGGTAACCCGCTTGCTGACACAGCGCTTTACCCCTTTGACCTGGCAGGCAACCCCAGAATTGATAACACCCGCATCGATCTTGGTGCCTACGAGAAAGTGCATTATAATGGTGCCCTAATCAGTACAAACCTTGCTGTAATAGACTTTGGCAGGGTGAACATCAATGCAGCACCTTCAACTACCCCACTAACTATTAGCAACACTGGTAATCAGAATATGCTAATCACTGGCATAAGCTTTGAGCAAGCGGGTACTGTCTTCAGCTATCAGGCGGAGCAGCGCAACCAAGTGATAATTCCCGGAGCATCTATGCGCATCAACCTAAGCTTCAGCCCAAACGCTACCGGAATGGTAACAAATAGCCTGTTGATACACAGCAACTCGCTTCTCAACCCAACTCTCAGCATCCCCGTCAGCGGAACCGGCATCGATGCCAGCACATCTTATCCTTCTAATGTTCAACTTCAGCTTAACAACACCGATGTTCAACTTTCTTGGAACCCTGTTATGAGTGATGCTTTGGGCAATCCGGTTTATCCGGAAGGATATTTTGTCCTATGCAACAGGAATCCTGAAGCAGATATAAACGATTTCATTTTAATCGGGTTTTCTGAAGATACAAACTATGTTCACAGAAGAGTAGCGAGTCTGTATTCGGAAATGTTCTACAGAATCATTGCAGCAGATGAAGCAACAAGAAGTGTAGCAGCTTCAATGAAAACCTTCAGATCAGATTTACGCAGTATAACCTGGGGTGAGTTTAAGCGAGGGGTCAAAGCCAAACCATGATCCCTAATCTGTAGTCAAGCTTGATACGGGGATGATAAAT
>CAYSGM010000070.1:0-14996 GCA_964430595.1 uncultured Candidatus Cloacimonas sp. | reverse complement strand
TAGCTGGTTATCACCTGCACAACTGCCTCTCCCCTATCCAGGGGTAAAGTTACCTGCTCCCCGCTCGTTAGGTTCTTCAGATTGATCTGCCCGGCTTCAAGCTCGCTGTCACCAACGATGAGGGCAAAACGCGCACCGCTTGTGTCCGCAGCCTTGAACTGCGCTTTCAAAGAGCTTTTATCGGGATCGTAATCCACATAAACACCCTTCTGGCGTAGAGCATTGAGGTAGGGCATGATACCGCTGCGGGCTTTATCGCCCAGACAGATGATGTAAACATCGGGAGTGGGGCGTTCGCCAAGGCTGATCCCTTCTTGCTCCAGGGCGATAAGCAGGCGTTCAAAACCGCCAGCAAAGCCGATGGCAGGAATGCTCTTGCCACCGATCTGCTCGATTAAGCCGTTGTATCTACCGCCTCCGGCAAGGGAATTCTGCGCGCCAAGACCGTCGTAGATCACTTCAAAGGCAGTGTTGGTGTAATAATCCAAGCCGCGCACAATGCTGGGATTAATGGTATAGGCGATGCCCATAGAGGTCAGGCACTCGCACACTTTGGCGAAATGCTCTTTGCAGGGAGCGTCAAGGTAGTCCAGTTGTGCTGGGGCATTTGTGCGGAACGGCTTGCAGGAAGGCACTTTGCAATCCAGCAGACGGCGGGGTTTTACCTCGAAACGCTTAACACAATCGGGGCATAACTTGTCCAGATTGGGTCGGAAAAACTCACGTAAAGCAGCCTCGTAATCCGCTGCACAAGTGGCGCAACCCACGCTGTTGATCTCCAGACGCAGGTTCTTTAGCCCAAGTTCTTGTAACCACAGCATTTCGATGGCGATAACTTCAGCATCATAATAAGGATTATCACTGCCGATGAATTCGATGCCATACTGGTAAAACTGACGGTATCTGCCTGCCTGAGGGCGGTCGTAACGGAACATGGGACCTATATAGAACAGTTTTGTGCGGCTGGAAAGCACATCCAGGTGATTTTCCACATAGCTTCGCACCACAGGCGCAGTGCCTTCGGGACGCAGGGCAAAGGTGCGTTCCTTGCGGTCTGTAAAGCGATACATTTCTTTCTGCACCACGTCCGAGCTTTCGCCGGAGCTGCGCTCAAAGAGTTCCGCCATCTCGAAGATAGGCGTGGTTATCTCTTCATACCCAAAGCGGGAAGCGACCTTGCGGAAGCTATCCATCACGAATTGCCATTTATAGCTGTCTTTGGGCAGGATGTCAAAAGTCCCGCGGGGGATATTATACTTCATTTGGTTAACCTCTTATGTGTCCAGTATTTCAGGTGTGGCAGTTTCGTCAAGCAGATGTGCAGGATATTTCACATCAATAAGATACAGTCCCGATGCGGGAGCGGTGGTGACAAGATTCTGCCGGGGACAGGCATCGCTGAGGATGGCATCGATGGTATCCGGGGGCAAGCTAAAGTGCGATATGTTAGCCAGTGTGCCCACGATGCGGCGCACCATGTTATGCAGAAAGCGGTCGGCAGTGATGATGAACTGATAGCTATCCTCACTTTCTGTAATGTCCAGTATCTTTATCTCGCAGATGCGGTTAGGGATTTCGGGATTGGCACGACCGAAGGAGGAGAAATCGTGGCTGCCTAATAGACGCTCTGCTGCTGCCTGCATGGGTTCTAATTGCAGCTTCAGCGATGGGAGAAAGCCGCTGTAATTGCGGCTGAAAGGGGTGCGGTACTTTGCAAGTACGTAGCGATAGCTGCGTTCGTATGCCTGATAACGCGCGCTGAGCATGGGGCTAACCTTCTGTATCTCCAGCACTTTGATGTCAGCTGGCAAATGGCGGCGGAAGGCAAGCAGCATCTGATATGGCTGCATACTACCCTCGTAATCGAAATGGGCAAACTGCGCCAGAGCATGCACTCCAGCATCCGTCCTTCCCGCAGCGATGATGGGAATATCGTCTTGGGAAAATGCTTCCAAAGCCCGCTCCAGCACTGCCTGAATGCTAATACCGTTGTGCTGTTTTTGCCAGCCGTGATAACCGGTACCATCGTAGCATAGCTTCATCAGGTAACGCGACATTTCCGTTCCTATATCCCGTTAACCACTATTAACAGAGCTAAAAAGAGCAAACCGGTAACGTTTGCAGGGATGAGTAGGTGTGAATCGATCTGCCGGGGTTTTAAAAGCGCTCTTACTTGGAGGCGCACTGCTTCCGTTTCTGCCGAGACGGATTTGAACACCTCTTCAATCAACAAGGCTATTGGCTCGGAGCTATATGTAGCGTGGCGGATATGGTAGTGGTGGAAAAAGCTTTGGACATATAGCCAAGTGGCAAAGGAGTAGAAGAAAATGGCATTAATCCACCCACGCCGGCGTAGAGCTTGGCTGTCAGTGGCAATTGCGCTCATCTTCAGATCTCCAAATACCGCCACCGTGACTAAAAGCAGGTAGATTATCTGAACGCTGAACAGGATTGAGGCGGGAAAGCTTTGTGCAAAAAGCGTGGCAAACACCCAGTACCCGGCAAAAAAGGGAAGAATCCTCCGATAGGCAGATATCACGCGACAGTAAAGCTTGGGTTCCAAGAGCAGGAAAAACAGGAATAAGGCTATCTGGGCAAGCAGTTGCCGCAGCGAGGAATCAAGCCCGGTGGCAATTCCTATGATGAATAATGCCAGCTTCAGATACAGGTTCTGCCCGGAGATTGCCTCTTTTATCCATTTCATTCAAGCGGAGTATCCTCTTCCTTTATTATGGGAGGAGCATCAGGGACAAGAGGTTCCGGGTTATCCATGTCAGGTTCGGGGATGGGAGAGCGTTCTACCTCGATCTCAGGGCTTTGGATCATGAGGGTATCAGGCTCCATCGGTATGGGTGCTGCTATCCCGAGTGAATCGGAAACAAACAGGCTGTCGGCAATAACCAGCGAGTCTAACACCTCTTTTTCCCAAAGTAGATACTTGCGCCCATCAAAAAACCTGCGGGTAAGTGTGGCGTATTCTCCGGCATTTGTATCTTCTAAAACCGACATTAAGTATGGCTTGGCTAAGCTGGTATCCGGTGCATCAAAGCAGTAATACCATCCAAGGCGGAAGTTGGCAGCAAGCTTTAAGCGTGCGAAAGGTGATTCCCGCATTTCTTCCAACCCTGCCAGGGCGGAATCCGGCTGTGTCTCTATCATTCCAAGAAGCGAGTCCAGCTTAGCTTCCTGGCTTTCTTCAAAGGGGTCTATCAGGCGCACCGTCTGCCCCATTTGCACTGATTTGAGAGCATTGGTGTACTTGTTGTTTGCATAGTTTGCCTGCATGAAAGTGTATGTCTGTGCATTCTCAGGACTTTCCGGATAGGTATCGTGCAACACATTTCCAATCGCGAACAAACAGAATGGTACGATCTCAGTATCGAACTGCCTGATAATCTCATCCAGTCTATCTATCTGGCTTTCTATGCGCTTTAACTGGGCTTCCTGCTGCGCAATTTGACCGGCAATAACCGGATCTATAGCAGGCGTTGTATCCTCAGGTTCTTCAGTAACATTTTCGGCTTCCAGCACGGGGGACACTGTGGTGGAAGTGCTGTCTGCTATAGCAAACTGCAAGCTATCCGTTACTGTAAACAATGTATCAGGCTCTGCAGGCATAGAAACAAGCACATTCAAACTATCAGGCTGATCAGGGAGCACAAACTCCGTTTGCTCTGGTAACACCAGTTCTTCCTTTGGTTCAGCCGGTGGCACAAACAAGCTATCACTCACGGTAGCAAGTGAATCCAGCACCACAACTTCAGGTAATACAAGTTCTTCCTGCGCAGGCAATTCCAACTCTTCCTTAGGCTCTACAGGTGCCACATCAAGGCTATCAATCTCAGTTGCCAAAGAATCCAGCGTTATGGCTTCATAGCCCACGATTGTATCACTCTGTGTAGTCTCCGGCATAACCACTAAACTGGCAATCCTTAAACTATCCAATACAGCAGTAATCCCTTCTGTAACAACTTGTAAGGAATCCCTGTTGGCAGCAAGCACATCCCGTTCAGAGATTACTCTGCGGTAAACCGCAATTGCCGAATCAGGCAGTGCCAAGTGGCTTAGAAAGCTTTCAGAAGCCTGGTAATAGTAATCCAGAAAAGCCTTTAAACCCGTTTCGCTATTCAGATTAGCCCTGGGCTGCACATTGGTAACCGCAGTGGCTTTGTTCTGCGCAATGGTTCCAAAAGCAGAGGTAGGGAATTCCGAGCGGACACGGTTATAGTTCGTTATTGCTGTGGTGGGATCGCCACCCTTATAGTATTGATATTCAGCAAGATAATATAGGGCAGCCGCAGAGCTTTCGGTGCGTGGATAGGTTTTGTTTATATCTTCTATCTCTTTTACAGCCTCGCTGTTCTCGCCTCTAGCAAAAAGTATTCTGGCTTTCAACATCCTGATCGCGGGGATTTTATCGGGTCTGGTTTCAGCTCGCAACAAGCTGCTGGCAGTCCTGTATGCCTGATCCAGCTTACCCAATTCCAGCTCATTCAGTCCGATGTAGTATTTCGTATCCAGCTTCAGGGCTTTATCTATCCCCCTGGTTCCCTGCATCTTTTCAAAGGCTTCCAGCGATGCAGTGTAATCCTTCTGCTCATAATAGTTCTTCCCAAACAGGAAGTATGCCACACGGTATTCCTTGGTTTTAGGGTAGTCTCTTATAATCCTTCCCAGCCAGTATTGCGCGCGGGGATAATCCTTGTCCTGAATAGCAAAATCGGTTAGCAGCAGCAACGCCTTAGGATGATCTTTACGAAAGCGCGGATTGCGGACAAATTCGTCCAAGCGTCTTTCTGCATCCTTGGGCTGGTTGATTTCCCGCAATATCTTCGCCACAAATATATGGGATTCAGCTACATATGGACTCTTTGGGAAGCCGAGTATTAGGTTTTCGAATTGGTCTTTTGCCTGAAACGCGCTGTTGCCCTTAAAATACAAAGCCTTTGCCATCAGGAACACCGCATCATCCATCTGTGCGCCTTTCTTGCGCTCTGTGATAATTATCCCGCATTTCTTGATGGTTTTGGTGTAATCCTCGATTGCTTGGTTATTGGGTTTTCCGTTTGTATTCAGAGGTCTTTCCTGGGCGGATTTGAAATAGTTCCGCGCGTTGAACATTGTGTTTATATTGCAAGCCACTAGGCATGCAAAACACAAGAGGGCTAATCCAATCCGAATAATTCTCATAGGAATAAAGCTTACATCATGGCATTTTCTGTCAATCTATTTTTCCAACTGCTGCATCAATCTTGCCATTTCTAATCAAGGCAATAGCGTTATTAACGTCCGGATACATTGTCCTGTCTTCCTGCATCTTAGGTATGTCCTCCCGCACCAGTGCTTTCACCTTCTCTAAAGCAGGAGAGCTTTTCAGCCCCCGTTCGTCCAGGGCAGCACTTGCGATTAGCAGTTCTATTCCCAATGCGGATGCCACGTTTTCCACCACCTGCAAAAGCTTTATCGCCGATACAGAACCCATGGAAACGTGATCTTCCTGATTTGCGGAAGTAGGAATGGAATCCACCGACGCCGGATGCGCCAGCACCTTGTTCTCCGAAACCAGCGAAGCAGCCGTCAATTGAGCAATCATAAAGCCCGAATCTATCCCCGGACGCTTTGCCAGGAAAGGAGATAAGCCCCGCGACAAGGCGGGATTAAGCATCTGCTCCATGCGGCGTTCAGAGATGGAAGCCAGTTCGCTAACCGCTATGGCAAGCGTATCCAGAGCAATAGCAAGTGGTTCGCCGTGGAAGTTCCCGCCTGATATCACCTTCTCTTCGTCAGCAAAGATCAGAGGATTATCTGTGGCAGAATTAATCTCTATTTGCAATACCCCGCGCACGTAGGCAATGGCATCACGCACCGCTCCATGCACCTGTGGGGTGCAGCGCAGACTGTATGCATCCTGGATGTTTCCGCAGTTACGGTGTGATTCACGCAGTTCGCTGCCACTAAGCAGGTTACGGATATTAGTGGCGGAGCTTAACTGCCCGGGATGGGGACGCAGATTGTGGATTAGTTCGTCAAATGCACGCGGTGTGCCCTTCAGCGCATCAATGCTCATGCTGGCAATCACATCGGCATAGCGGCAAAGTCGCTCAGCTTCCAGCAAGCTAAGCACGCCCAAAGCAGCCATCACCTGAGTGCCATTGTTTAATGCCAGGCCTTCCTTGGCGGCAAGCTGAACAGGGGTGATCCCAGCCATGTCCATGGCTTTTTTTCCGCTCATCTTTTCGCCCTTGTAAATGGCTTCACCCTCGCCGATAAGCACCAATGCCAAATGTGATAAGGGAGAAAGATCTCCACTGGCACCCACCGAACCCCGTTTGGGAATCAGCGGGTGAACCCCGCGATTGAGCATGTTAATCAGCGTATCTAGGGTCTCGATCCTAATCCCGGAATGCCCTTTGGCAAGCACGGCAATACGCAGCAGCATGATGGCACGGGTCTGCTCCACCGTGTATGGTTCCCCAATGCTGGTGGCGTGGCTGCGAATTAAGTTTAGCTGAAGCTCTGCAATGTTCTCTGGCGCGATATTAACGGTGCTGAATTTTCCAAATCCTGTGGTTAACCCATACACTATGTCGCCGTTGGCTATCACTTTATCCACATAAGCGCGGCATTTTATCACTTTTTGCCGGCTTGCTTTGTCTAACACGATTGGGGTAGCTTCCAAAGCAACACTTGCCACTTCTTCCAAACTTAAGCTATTGCCATCTATGACTATATCTTGCATGCTTTCCTCTATCTACAGTAATCTTGGGGTGAGATGAATACAAAAATCAATGGTTTGAAGCACAATCCCAAAAGCTGGTTTTTTTGTCAAGCGATGCTTCTTCCTTACTCCAAAGCCTTAATCAAGTGTTTATCCTCTCTTAATCAAGCGTTAATAATTAACGCTTGATTAACAGTAGATGATGATGTAATTAACAGCTTGGAGCAAGGAAGGAGGAGGGAAATAATCGGAAGGGCGGGAAATTTGAGGCTGTGAAAAGCGTTAAAGTATGGATGAATCGACAAGCTGGGCGGTACGACGTTCGCCCCTACAAAGCATAAAAAAAGGGAGAGACCGAAATCTCTCCCCTATTATCGATAATTGATTTATCCGGCTGGAACTACCATCTTAAATGGGCAAAAGCCTTATTGGCATCTGCCATCTTGTGAGTGTCTTCACGTTTCTTGATGGAGGCACCTTCTTTCTTGTGAGCAGCCATAAGCTCGGCAGCAAGCTTCTCTATCATGGTCTTCTCGCTGCGGTTACGGGCATAGCTGATCAGCCAACGGAAGGCGATTGCACGACCGTTCTTCTCGTTCACTTCGGTAGGAATCTGGTAGTTTGAGCCACCAACACGGCGGGAAACTACTTTCACCAGCGGGCGAACGTTTTCGAGGGCAGACTTGAATACTTCCAAAGGCTCTTGCTTAGTCCTGACAGCAATGATATCAAATGCGCCATAGACTATCTTTTCAGCAATACTTTTCTTGCCTTGTTTCATGAGGCAATTCATGAACTTGGTAAGAACGACATCGTTATACTTGGGATCCGGCAATACTTCGCGGACGACGGCTTTACGTTTTCTTGGCATAAGTCATCTCCTCCCTATTTCTTAGCCGCTGTTTTGGCTTTGGGGCGTTTGGTTCCATACTTGGAACGGGAGTTTTCGCGTTTTTCCACGCCGGCGGAGTCGAGAGCACCGCGGACGATGTGATAACGAACACCGGGAAGGTCTATTACACGACCACCGCGAACAAGCACGATGGAGTGTTCTTGCAGGTTATGCCCTTCACCGGGGATATAAGCAGTAATTTCAAATCCGTTCACGAGACGGACACGAGCGACTTTTCTGAGAGCCGAGTTGGGTTTTTTGGGCGTAGTCGTGTAAACACGAGTGCATACTCCGCGCCTTTGCGGACATTCCATGAGCGCCCTGTTTTTCTTTTTCTTCTCAACTTCGGTTCTGCCTTTTCGGATCAGTTGATTAATGGTTGGCACTGATTTTCTCCTTTTCTATGTATTGAGTGAAGTATAAAACTTCTAAAAATCGAGGTAATCCCCGCTATCTTCTTTCGCGGTGGGATGCCCAAATTCAGTAACGATTTGCGCCACGGTTTTACCCGAGCCGACAGCATCTTTAATCATGGCATTATAGGCTTTGGTTCCGGTACCCACAGGAATGCGGTGACCCAGAATGATGCTTTCCTTCAAGCCTTCAAGGTGGTCAACCCTACCCTCGATGGCTGCTCTGGTAAGCACTTTGGTGGTTTCCTGGAACGATGCGGCAGAGAGCCAGCTTTCGGTGAGTAGTGAAGTCTTGGTGATACCTAGCAGTAATTGTTCGAACTGCGCAGGGGTTTTATCATATTCCAAAGCTTCCCGGTTTTCTTTCTCCACCAGAATCTTATCCACGATATCGCCTTGCAGGAAGCTGGTGCTTCCGCTTTCGGTGATCCGCACTTTCTTGAACATCTGACGGATAATCACGCTAACATGCTTATCGTCTATCTTCACACCCTGTTTACGGTATATCTCCTGCACTTCGTTAAGGATTAACAGCTGTGCTTCGATAACACCCTTCACCAGCATATCATGCGGATCGAAAGGTCCATCGGATAATGCATCACCACTTTCAACATAGTCACCTTGGTGAACTATGATTCTCTTACCGGAAGGAATCATGTATTTACGTCCGGCAATAGGCTGTTTTAGTGATACTGCATCACCTGTAACCACGATGCTTTCCTGCTCGGAAGGAACCTCATACACCTTGCCACAGAGAGGGCTCCCGGTTTTTACAGATTCGTCGTTCTTAACTATTATCTGCATGCCTTTGGGGATCTCATATTGCATGGGTTTCTGGTTACGTTTGGCTACCTGGACATACTTCTTGCGGTTCTCTTCTATTATGGTTACCTTTCCGTCGTTTTCGGTATATACCGCTTTGTCGGATAGGACTACGATGGATTGCTTCTTGTCGTCATCCAAAAGTACCGCAACTTTACCGTCGCAGGGTGAGAATAAGCCGTTGGAAGGTGTAACGAAGATATCGCGCCCCGTCTTTTTGAGTCCACCGATGGTGACAATGCCGTCGATATCGGAAATCTTAGCTTTATCCTTGGGGACGCGGGCTTCGAAGAGGTCTTGCACACGTGGCAGGCCACCTGTGATATCGCGTTGCTTGATGGTCATACGGGAGGTCTGTCCCAATATATCACCGGTGTGCACAAAGCTTCCATCTTCCACACGAATAACTAAGCCCGTGGGCAGAGGGATCAGGCGAACTGTGCCGTCTTCACCAACTACGCGGAACTGAGGTTGTTTCTTGCGGTCTTTGGATTCGATGATGGTGATATCACGGGTGAAGGTAATATCGTTATATTCTTCTTTGAAAGTGATGTCTTTCTGGAAGTTTTCGTAGTGTAGCACGCCTTTGGCGGTGGATATAAGCGGATTGTTGAACTGATCCCAGGAGAGCAGCTTGGTGTTTGTGGCTATCTTTTGCCCGTCCTGAACATGAACGGTGGCAGCATATTCCACTTTGAACTCTTCCAGTATCTTGCTATCATCGGCTTCGTCAACAACCAGCAATCTGCCTAAGTGGCTTACCGAGATAAGCTGGTTTTCCGGGTTTGTAACTGTGTTCATACGGTCGAACTTAACCAAGCCATCATAGCCGGAGACCAATTCTGCCAAGTCTGTTGCGGTAGAGGCGGCACCACCAATGTGGAAGGTACGCAGGGTCAGCTGCGTTCCCGGCTCACCAATACTTTGTGCTGCAACGATGCCGACAGGATCGCCGATTGTGGCTGGTTTCTGAGTGGAAAGGTTACGTCCGTAACATTTGGCACAAATGCCTCGATCAGCTTCGCAGGTTAATGCGCTGCGCACATGAACGGAGATAAGACCATGGTTCTGCAAGGTCTTAGCCATTTTATTGGAGATCTCTTCTCCTTGAGATACAAGTACTTTGCCGGTAATAGGACTGATGATATCGTCCACCACGGTGCGTCCCTGGATGCGTTCTGCAAGGGTTTGCACTATTTCATTGCCCTCTTTAAGGACAGTCATGTGCACTCCACGAGCGGTTCCACAATCCTCAACGGTGATGATGGCATTCTGAGCCACGTCCACCAAACGGCGGGTAAGGTAACCGGCATCAGCAGTTTTAAGCGCAGTATCTGCCAAGCCCTTTCTGGCTCCGTGAGTGGATACAAAGTATTCCAGCACGGTTAAGCCTTCTTTGAAATTGGATTTGATGGGAGTTTCTATAACATCTGCTCCACCACCAATACCAATCTTGGTAGGCTTGTCCATCAAACCACGCATACCGCCCAATTGCTTAATCTGATCTTTGCTACCGCGAGCCCCGGATTTATACATCATATAGATGGAGTTTAGTCCGTTTCTGGTGTGCGAAAGCTCTTCCATCATCTCGTCGGTTACGCGGACTGTGGTTTTCTTCCATTGGTCAACAACACGTCCAAAACGCTCGTTCTCGGTGATACCGCCCTTCTGGTGGAGATCGGTGATCTTTTTCACTTCCTCTTCAGATTGGGCAATGATCTCGGCTTTACGCTTGGGAACCACAATGTCACCAAAACTGAAGGTAACACCTGCACGTGTAGCATAACGGAAACCCATGGCTTTAAGGTCATCCAGAATCACGGCGGTACGCCACTGCCCCACTGCATCGAAACACAGCATAGCAAGGTCGTTCAGTTTGCCTTTGTCGTAAGTAATATTTTGGAATCCAACCTCCGCGGGAATAATCTGGTTAAAGATTACTCTTCCCACGGTGGTAGTAACTAATTCGGAATCGAGCTTTACCCGAATCCAGGTATGTAAATCAAGGCTGCGCTCAAATACTGTCTCGCCCTTAACGCTGCAAAACATTTCCTCGGATTCATAGGCAGCAATAACGTCATCCACACCATAGAAATGGTGGAGTTTTGTTAGATCATCAGGAGCGGGAGCTTCTTCCATAGTAAGATAATAGCAACCCAGCACGATATCCTGGTTAGCAGCCATGGCTAAACGCCCGTTGGCCGGCAACAATAGATTACGTGTGGAAAGCATCAAGACTCTGGCTTCGATCTGCGCTTCTAAGGAAAGCGGCACATACACACCCATCTGGTCACCATCAAAGTCTGCATTGAAAGGAACGCAAACCATGGGATGAAGCTGGATGGCTTTATTATCCGTTAAGACCGGCATAAATGCCTGAATACCAAGACGGTGAAGGGTGGGAGCACGGTTCAGTAGGACAGGATAATCCTTAATAACTTCTTCGAGGATTGACCATATCTCAGGTTGTTTCTTCTCAATAAGCTTCTTAGCATTTTTAACCTTGTCCACTTCACCCATCTTTTGAAGCTTTTCTATTAAATAAGGCTTAAACAGCTCTACTGCCATTTCTTTGGGGAGACCGCATTGGTAAAGCTTTAGCTCCGGTCCCACAGTGATAACTGAACGACCGGAATAGTCCACACGTTTACCCAACAGGTTCTGACGGAAACGACCCTGCTTACCCTTTAACTGATCGGTAAGGGATTTAAGGGGGCGGTTACCTCTGCCACGAACCGGACGTGCCTTACGGCTGTTATCGATAAGCGCATCTACAGCTTCCTGTAGCATGCGTTTCTCGTTACGGAGGATTACCTCAGGCGCGCGGATTTCCAGCAAGCCTTTAAGACGGTTGTTGCGGGTGATAACTCTGCGGTAGAGATCGTTGAAGTCGGCCGTAGCAAAGCGTCCGCCTTCAAGAGGCACAAGGGGTCTAAGTGTTGGAGGAAGCACAGGAAGTGCTTCCATAATCATGTGTTCCGGTTTGTTACCGCTTTTAATGAAGGCATCCACTATCTTTAGCTTGTTTATCAGCTTCTGCTTACGAAGGGCGGATTCTTCAAATTTGAGACGGGTTCTAAGATCCAGAGCATCGTTCTTGAGATTTATGCGGGATAGCAATTCTCTTACAGCTTCAGCACCCATCAGGGCTAAAAAGTTATCACCCACTTTGTCCTTAATCTCGTAATACTCATCCACTTCCAACAGCTCCATCTTCTCGTAGGGGCTGTCACCCGGGTCTATAACAATATAGGATTCATAGTAAAGCACTCTTTCGAGGTCTTTAACAGTCATATCCAAAATGGTGCCTATCTTACTGGGTGCACTTTTCACGAACCAGATATGGGCAATCGGAACAGCGAGATCAATATGCCCCATACGAGTTCTGCGAACACGGGAAGTGGTTACCAGAACATTACAGCGATCGCAAACGGTGTTTTGAAACCGTTTCTTCTTATACTTACCGCACGGACATTCATAATCCCGTTCCGGACCAAAGATACGTTCACCAAATAGTCCGTCTTTTTCTGGCTTAAGGGTGCGGTAGTTCAAGGTATCCGGCTTAGTAACCTCGCCGTGAGACCATTCATTTACAATAGTATCGGGAGAGGCAATCTTGATGCGGACTGCATCGTATTCATTGGGTCTTATTTCACGTCTGGTATCTTTTAACACGATTGTCTCCTCTTACCGTTCCCCATCGTCTTTGATGAATTCAATATCAAAGCCGAGGGATTTAAGTTCACTTGTTAACACATTGAAAGATTCCGGCACACCGGGAGCGGGTGGATTCTCACCCCTTGTGATGGCTTTGAAGGCATTATTACGCCCATCCACATCATCACTCTTAATCGTGAGCATCTCTTCCAATAGATGAGCAGCACCGTAAGCTTCCAAAGCCCAAACTTCCATTTCTCCCAAACGTTGACCACCATGCTGGGCT
This sequence comes from uncultured Candidatus Cloacimonas sp., assembly GCA_964430595.1. Lineage (GTDB taxonomy): Bacteria > Cloacimonadota > Cloacimonadia > Cloacimonadales > Cloacimonadaceae > Cloacimonas. The sequence goes on along the minus strand of CAYSGM010000070.1, from coordinate 2,208 downwards.
TTACCACCAAGGGGTTGTTGGGTAATAAGGGAATAGGGACCCGTGGAGCGGGCATGCATCTTATCTGCCACCAAGTGATTTAGTTTCATCATATAGATAACACCAACTGTTACCCTTTCTTTGAAGGGCTCGCCGGATTTGCCGTCATATAATACACTCTTACCATCTTCAGGTAAGCCTGCACTACGAAGCTCACCACAGATGTCTTCGATTGTCGCACCATCAAAGATGGGTGTTTCAACTTCGAATCCAAGTGCTCGGGCTGCCATCCCCAAATGGGTTTCCATAATCTGACCAATATTCATACGGGAAGGCACGCCAAGGGGGTTTAGCACGATATCTACAGGAGTTCCGTCCTCTAGGAACGGCATATCTTCTATTGGAGCAACAATGGATATTACACCCTTGTTGCCGTGGCGTCCTGCCATCTTGTCACCAACTTCTATTTTACGTTTCTTGGCAACATATACCTTCACCATCTTACGCACACCATACTGAAGTTCATCACCATGTTTGATGCGCTCGCGGGATTTCTTGTATTCGTTGTCACTCTGTTCTAGAGATTGCTTTATTTTAAGGGCAACCTGAGCATAGATTTGGTTGTTTGTTTCAGAGTCTTCAACCAGTTCCACATCAAGATCAAGCTTCTTAAAGTTGATCCGCTTAAGGTCATCCTTACTTATCTTTTTACCGGGAGCGATGAAATGAGTATTGCTCTTTTCATCCCAGATAGTCTTGGCAACTTGTCCCAGAAGCATTGCGGTAAGCTTTTCTTCTTTGAACTCTTCCACTTTCTTGCGGCGATATGTAAGCTCCGCCTTTAGTATCTGTATCTTATCATCGTTCTCTTCATCCAGATCGCTACCTTCTTCCAGGCGGCTGAAGACTTTTACATCTATCACCACACCTTCCATTCCGGGCTTGGCTTTAAGGGAACTATTGGTGAAATCACCTGCACGATCACCAAACAGGGCACGCATCAGGTTTTCTTCCGGAGAAGGATCAATCTCTATGCTCTTGGGGGTTACCTTACCTACGATCACATCGCCGGCATGGATAACGCTACCAACACGGATTATGCCGGTTTTATCCAAATTGCGTAAAGCTTGAGCAGGCACGTTGGGAATATCATAAGCCAGTTCTTCACGTCCGTTCTTAACGTTACGGACCAGCACTTCCATTTCTTCTATATATATAGAGGTTAAGGTATCTTCGCGGGCAACTTTCTCGCTAAGGATAATAGCATCTTCATAGTTGTAGCCATACCAGGGCATAAATGCCACCAGAATGTTAGTCCCCAAAGCAAGACGGTTATCTTCCACGCATGCACCATCAGATATGGGCTGACCCTTTTTAACGGTGTCACCTATGCGCACTACAGGACGTTGATTACTGCAGGTATCCTGGTTGGTGCGCACAAACTTCTTAAGCTGAATCCGATTACCGGTGCTTAAGTAGAAAGCTTCATCCTTCTCATTCACTGGCTTCAGTTCAACGTATGAGGATGTTACATTGCTTACTATACCATCGTAAGGTGCTACTGCTATGCAGGAGGTATCCATTGCTGCAATCTTTTCCATGCCAGTTCCCACAAGAGGTGCCTGGGGGTTTATAAGTGGCACAGCCTGACGCTGCATATTAGAGCCCATCAAGGCGCGGTTCGCATCGTCATGCTCCAGGAAAGGAATCATTGCTGCCGAAACAGAAACCATCTGCTGCGGAGACACGTCCATATACTGCACTTGCTTGGGATCAACCTGGATAAAATCGCCACGTTCACGGGCAAAGATGATCTCGTCCGTAATCCGTCTGTTATCATCAAGGTGAACATCGGATTGGGCGATGATACACTTTTCTTCCTGTGCTGCATCGAAGTATTCATAATCATCGGTTACATAACCATCCACCACCTTACGGTAAGGAGTTTCGATAAAGCCCAGGTGATTAATCCTGGAATATATTGCAGGAGACACTATCAAACCAATGTTAGGTCCTTCAGGTGTTTCAATCGGGCATACGCGTCCATAATGGGATGAATGAACATCGCGAACCTCAAATCCTGCTCTGTCGCGAGCTAAACCACCAGGTCCCAACGCGGAAAAGGCACGTTTGTGACGCAAGGCAGCCAATGGATTTGTTTGCTCCATGAATTGGGACAACTGACCGGTAAGGAAAAAGGACTGAACTACAGATATCAGAGCATTGCTG
>CAYSGM010000069.1:1816-15077 GCA_964430595.1 uncultured Candidatus Cloacimonas sp. | reverse complement strand
GCTGCTGGCTATGTACATCTATCCTTGGTGGAATAGGGCTTGGGGATACAGTGTCTTTGCCCCGATGCAGGAAGTAATCTGCGATATCAGCATCGTATCTGCTTACCATGGCAAAAGCTTTCTGCGCCAGATAACTGCTCCAGCTTTCTGGCACGCCCTGCTTCAAATGCTCCAGGGTGCCAGGATAATCCACAGGATCGGTCAGCACACATACCTGCGCATAGTTCTTTGCTGCTGCCCGGATCAGGCTGGGTCCGCCGATATCGATGTTTTCTACTATCTCAGCATGGCTACTGCCTTCCTTCTTCCTAACCGCAGCAAAAGGATATAGGTTAACCGCCACGATATCAATGCGCTCTATGCCGTGCTCTGCAATGGTGCGCATGTGCGTTGCATCTGTCCGGTTTGCCAGGATTCCTGCATGTATCTTGGGATGCAGTGTCTTCACCCGCCCATCCAGTATCTCCGGGAAGTCCGTTAGCTCAGAAACCTGCACCAGGGAAGGGCAAAAAGGCTTTAGATATTTGGCGGTATTAGATGTTAACAGGATAGTGTAACCAAGGCTTTCCAATTGCATGGCAAGGGTCTCAATTCCGGTTTTGTCGCTAACGCTGATCAGGGCATACTTTTTCATTTATCGCCTTCCTCTTCTATGGCTTCTGCTAGCTTAAAAATATCCTTCTTGGTTAGAACCCCTTCCAGGCGTTCGTTCAGCTTCTGATTGGAGAACATTTCCAGGGTGATGCGCACTGCCCGTTGCGGTTCTTTCCTTAGCAAATCTCCTGCATCTGGATTGTCTATCACACTTACTAACACAATTCCGCCCAGGATTATCACCCAGTTCACATATATCCACAGCAGGAATATCGGCAAGGCAGCCATCACTCCATAAATCGCCTGAACACTGGTAAGATTATAAATGTAAACGTCGAACAGGGCTTTAGCCATTACCCAGATAACGGTTGTCCAAAAAGCACCCCGGAACAGCGAAGACCGCTTTATCCTTACCGAGGGCAGCAGCATATACATAAACATCAAGCCCAGGAATTGCAGCACGAAAGGCACCACAAACAGCAGCCAGCGCAGCAGAGGAACCCTTAACAACCGTGATATTATGGGTACGGAAGAACTGGAAAACAGCACTATCATTATCACCAATCCAAAAACAATGGTTCCAAAGAACTTCACTACCTGGGTCAGTAAATCCTGCTTCACACTTAGCTGCATACTAAGGATACGATCGAAGGTATCGCGAATAACTCTGAACAAGGAATAGGAGGACACCAATAATATCACGAAGTTGAAGATATTAAAGCCAATCCGGCGTCTGATCAGCATCTCATCCATGAAGTTCATAATGGCTTCTGCAGAACCGGGAATAAAGTTCTTTGCCACCACATCCTTGAATTTCTCGCTCAGATTCAGAAAGGGTAAATCCGGGGCAATCATCACTAAAAAGGTAACAAAAGGTACAAAGCCAAGCAGGGAAATATATGTTAAACTGCCTGATTCCTTCAGCACGCGTTCGTAGGTAATCCGGCTATACAGCCTGCCTAAGAAGATACTCACATCGTGAAGCATATGTTTCCGCCGTTTGGGTATCGTTACATACAAATACACTTTGTATAGATCGATCACTGCCACCCGCAGATAGGATGTAAGCCACATAAATATGCCATGTACGGTGCCGGCTAGTTTTTTTTGTTTACCCATTATTCTTCCCTCAACGCTATCACAGGATCCAACCGCGAAGCCCGAACCGCGGGCAGAACCCCAAAGATTAAGCCTACGCCCACAGATACGCTCAAAGCAGCCCAGATCATCTGAAATGATGCCACCACTTCTATCTCCAAAAATTTACTTACTTGCCCCAGAATCCCATATCCTAACAGGATGCCAAGCACTCCGCCCATGGAAGTTATTAGCACGGTTTGCACCAGGAACTGCAAGAATATATCCCTGCCTCTGGCTCCTATGGCAAGGCGCACCCCGATCTCGCGGGTTCTCTCTTTTATTGCTGCCAGCATAATGTTCATAATCACAATCCCACCCACCAGCAAAGAGATCACTGCGATCATTACAAAGATCACGCTGAAGATCATATTGTTTTTGCTCATCGATTCCATTTGTTCTTTGGCACTATTCACCTGAAACACCCGTTTCCCCTTCTTCAGGTTCAATACCGTGTTTTCCACTTTTTTTCTAAGCACAGCGGCAGCAGCGGGGTTTGCAGCGCGGATATCCAGATTGGCAATTTTACTGCCGGGGGATACTTTGCTCATCATCGTGGATAAGGGAATAAAGCTCCGCTGGTTCAGGTAGTCCAGATAGTTCTCGCTAAAAGCTGCTCCGCCACCCTGGGGTTTCATGTATCTGTATCTCATAACCCCCACCACCATCAGCTTGGAATCTTCCAGCGTGATGGTGTTTCCGATAGGATTACGATTGCCAAATAGGTCTTGCGCAACCTCGGAACCCAGGATGATTACATTGCTACTGTTCTGAACATCTATATCCTTGATAAATCTGCCTTTATCCACATCCCATTCTTCCACGACAGTCATATCGGGCATCACTCCGCCCACCCATCCGTTATATCGTTTATCCCCATTTATCAAGTATGAATCCCATTTGCTGATTGTAGGGTTAAATGCACTTGCCTCCGGGACTTGCGATTCGATATAGCGGATTTCTTTCAGGTTGAAGCTGGGATCACCACCCTTGGAAAAGTCGTAATTCCAATTCGCTTGCACTTCAATTTTGTTCAAGCCTCCTCGTTCCTGCATCCAAGCCATAGTGCTCTTGTTCATGCCGTTCACAATTGCCAGCACCACCATTATGCACATCACTCCAAGCACTATCCCGATCACGGTTACCGCACTGCGCACCTTGCGCATCAGGATATCTGCCAGCCCGATTCTAATGGATTCAGCTAAGGGGATTGCCATCGAAGATTTTCCCGTCCATAATGCGGATAATGCGGTCGGCTCTATCTGCCACAGCCTGATCGTGAGTAACCATAATAACGGTGTTGCCGGCTTTGTGCAAGTCCTCAAAGATTTGCAGGATATCTCCGCCGGCTTGAGAATCCAGGTTTCCCGTAGGTTCATCTGCCAATAGAATGGAGGGCATGTTCACTATCGCCCGCGCAATTGCTACCCGCTGCCTTTGTCCGCCGGATAGCTCGGTGGGTTTGTGCTTAATTCTATCCGTCAAGCCAACTCCCTCCAATATTTCCCGTGCCCGGATGTTGCGCTTACGGGCATTCATTCCGCCATACATCAGGGGAAGCTCCACGTTTTTAAGCACATTAAGGTGGGGGAGGAGATTAAAGGACTGGAATACAAAGCCTATCTTACGGTTACGAACCGTGGCTAATGCAGATTTCGGCATGGCACTTACCAACACATCATCCAGATAATACTCCCCTTCGGTGGGACGGTCTAAACAGCCAATGATGTGCATCAGGGTGCTTTTTCCGGAACCCGAGGGTCCCATGATAGCAACAAACTCGCCTTGTTTTATACAGATATCTATCCCGATGAGCGCGTGTACCTTAACCTTACCCATGTGGTAGTCTTTACTCAGGTTCTTTGTTCTTATAATATCCATTTTTACCTGTTTATCCTGTTTCATCCCACGTCTGTTTAATGTGCCAATATGTCAATGAAAAACTGCATCGGCATATCCGAGTGCTTCTGCTTGGAAATATATCCTTATCTGCCATCTGTCACCTGTCACCTGTCACCTGTAACCTCACCTCCATCTCCCTTACTCCAAATCATTAATCAAGTGATCATCCCCTCTTAATCAAGCGTTAATAATTAACGCTTGATTAACGGTAGATTAAGAAGTGATTAACGCTGTGCAGCAAGGAAGAAGAATGTGTGGTTTAGCTAACAACTTGTTTAACAATAGCTTGGGCAGGCAGATAGAGTTGCCTCTATACTAACCGAGTTTGGATGTCTACGACACCCAGGGATAGTCTGAGGTATTGAGGGTCATTTGTAAGTTTCTGCACCATCTAAATCAGGATGTTGAAAATCATCCACAAACTACTGATACTTCTGTGATTAGCAAATCACCTTGAATACAGTTCCAAAGGCTTTTTGCCTACGGTTAGTAAGCTTAGTCCTCAGAATCTGTTGCAAAGAAACCGGAAATTATGTGAAAAAGTCTCTTGACATACAGAAGGACTCGGTTACATTGTATCCATCACATGTGTCTCAATTGGGGACGCTATTGGTGAAGTAAACAAAGATATAGACGTGTTTGTAGGAGGAACTATGAAACACCCTTCCAAGCTTATATTACTTGTACTGCTCCTTGGGGCTGCTACTGTACTTACCGCCCAACCATGGTATGATAACGACTGGCAATACCGGAAATTGATCACGCTTGACGCCACAAAGGTTAACGGAACCCAATCTAATTTTCCAGTTTTAATTGACGTTAGTGACGTTGGCTTACTCGCTAACGCCCAAGCTGATGGTGATGACATTTTGTTCACAGATTCTGATGGTGTTACGAAATTAGATCACGAAATTGAGCTATATACGTCAGGAACGGGGCATTTGGTTGCCTGGGTTAAGCTGCCTACCATAGGAAATGTAGTAGATACCGGATTGTTTATCTATTATGGCAATAGTGCAGCCGGGAACCAACAGAATGCCTCAGGGGTATGGGACGCAAACTACAAGGGTGTGTGGCACATGACCGGTAACGCTACAACCACATTGCCAGAATCCACCTCAAATCCTAACCCGGGTGCAAAACTTACTGCTGGCGAACCAGCTAATTTCGCAGCTGGCAAGATAGCATCTGCTCAGGATTTTGATGGTTCCAACGATTTTGTAAATTGTGGCAGCGATGCAAGTCTTGATGATATACCTGTAAAGACAATTGAGTTCTGGACTAATCTGGACACATGGGCACCACCTGCACAGCAAGGCTCCCATTTTATCAACAAGGGTGATGCTGCGTGGTTTATAGCAACAGATATTACTGGTGCGGGAAGAGCTATATTTGGACATAATTGGACTGCCATCGGAAGATGGTCTTTCCCTACCTTCAGCCTCGGTAATTGGCATCAGGTGGTAGTTATTTATAACAGAACCAGTGCTGCTAATGATCCCGTTGTTTACGTTGACGGTATTGCGCAGGTTGTTACGGAATACATGACTCCTTCAGGCACAGTTAACAGCGATGCAGCTTCTAGTTTCCAAATGAGCAAGTCCCCGGGTAATGTACGCGAAGTAAATGGCAGAATGGATGAAGTTCGCATTTCCAATATAGCACGGTCTGAAAGTTGGCTAAAAACCTCTTTCAATAATTTGAACTCACCTTCTACTTTTATTAAGTCGATTGGCGACGAAGTAACGCTTCCTGTAGAGCTCTCATCCTTCACCGCAGTGCTCTCTGCAGAAAACTATGTTACCGTAAAATGGGTAACCCAATCCGAAACCGGAGTAAGCGGGTATTATGTTTACCGTTCTTTGGACAATGATTGGACAAATGCAGTTGCGATTAGCAGTATGATAAACTCACTCAATTCTCCAATTCAACAGGTGTATCAATACACAGATAAAGAGTTGGAAGAAGATGGCACCTATTACTACTGGTTACAGGTTCAGGATTTGGATGGCAGTTCCATAAGCCATGGTCCCACTTCTGTATATTACAGCAGCACGGGTGGTGGCGTTGAAACTCCGTCGGTAAGTGCTGTTTCCGGGATCAAGTCTATTTATCCCAATCCTATTACTCCTTATTCTGTGATAAGCTACAATGTGACCAAGGCTACAGATGTCCGGTTCAAGATATACAACTCCCGCGGTCAGCTTGTAAACAGCATCAATGATGGCTTTAAGGCAGATGGTGAATACAACACCGGTTGGGATGGCAAGGACTTCAGTGGCAACAGCTGCTCCACTGGTATCTATTACATCAAGATGCAAGCCGGAAGAGACAGCAGCATTCGCAAGGCTGTTATAATTAAGTAATTAATGGTTAGCAGGTTAGACGGTTAACCGGATAGCCTGTTGCCAGTGTAATATAAGCCCCGGACTTTGGTTCGGGGCTTTATCATATGGGGGCTTCAAATCGCAGGTAGATCGATAGCATATCACGTATACAATGCCTCTGGTAAACTATCTAAGCATTCCGCCTTATGGCAAAACCTTTGGCATGGGCAATAAGAAACACCTCAAAATAATCTCCATATTGCACCACAAATTGCAATGTTTAACACATCAATAGATAATATGTGTCGATATAGGAGATTTCATGCGTAACTACTTTTTAATTACAGTGTTGGTAATGGTAAGTATTCTCTCAGCCAGCACCGGTAATGTTTCATCTCAGGCTGCGAACTCGGCTTTTCGAGTAAGCAGTAAAAGTAATAATTCTTTAACTCTCAGTTTTCAGCTTCCTTCCTACGAGTTTGCCATCGAGCAGTTGGATGGCAAGTCTTATTCTCGCATCAAACTTGCTGATAGTGGTTTTACCAGAGATATCGGCATGCCAGAGCTACCGGTACTTAGTACTATGATTGCCATTCCTGCAACTGGTAATGTGCAGATAGAAGCCCTTGATATACAGCAAAGCATGATTAGCGGTTATGATGCGTATCCCTTTCAGGAAGATAATGAATCCGGTGGACCTAAAGCTCTTAGTGTAAACAGAGACTTTTACTTGCGCGGTAGTAACTATCCTGATACAGTGGTGCGTTATGGTGACCCCCAGATTATCAGAGGCATGCGCGTAGTCACCATTCAAGTATCTCCCTTTAGCTACAATCCTGTAACCAAGGAACTTGAAGTGCGCAGCTCAATAGAATTGAAAGTAAACTTCACAGGTGGTAGAGGGGAAAATGAGCTTCGCAACGAACCTCTTCAAATATCTTCAGTAATAGCTCCCTTACTAGAATCCCGCATTGTAAACTTCGAGGATTACCGTGGTGCAGTGTTGGCTAATACCCCCCCCAGAATACTCATTGTTCATGGAGCATATACAGATACAACTTTTACTAATCCGCTTAATGCCTTTGCCAAATGGAAAAGACAGAAAGGTGCGGAAGTGGATGTGGTGAGTTTCCCAATCCCAACGACAAACTCGGTAGTGAAAACAGAAATACAGACTCGTTACAACAATCCCGCTACCAGACCGGATTACGTGATAATAATCGGGGACACGAACGGAAGTTTTGCAATCCCCACTTACACAGAATCAATTTCCAGTTATAGCGGAAAAGGTGATTATCCCTATACGCATTTGGATGGAACTGATCTATTAGGTGATTGTTTTATAGGGCGTATCTCCGCTGAGACTACTGCGCAATTTCGGAATATTATAAACAAGATATACCTCTTAGAGAGGGATTTAGATGTTACTAATGCAGCATGGTTGAATAGCATGTTGTTGGTAGGTGATTGGGATCCATCTGGTATCTCAACAATCTACATTAGCAAATACATAAAAGAAAGAGCTTTGGACATAAACCCCAGCTATACCTTTACGGAACTATACGGTTCACAGCCTGCACCGGCAAACATTAACTTAGCCCTTTACAACGGTGTAGGCATTTACAATTATCGAGGATATTTGAATATGAGTGGTTGGTCACCTTCAAGCAGCCCTGCTAATGGGGTAAAAGTCCCACACGCCGTAAATATTACTTGTGGTACTGGTAATTTCGAGAACACTACCGGGACTACGGAAGAATATATCAGGCTTGGTTCTGAAGGTGTCCCCAAAGGCGCAGTTACTGCAATTGGGATGTCCACCTCCGGAACACACACCGGATATAATAATGCCATATGTGGGGGAATCTTTGCGGGTCTGTTAACCAATGGAATGCGTACCATGGGTGAAGCTTTGCTTCATGGCAAGCTATACATATATGAAACCTATGGTATAAACCATACTGACGGAGCAAACTATTCAGCACATTGGTGCAACTTGATGGGTGATCCCACTATGGAAGTGTATTTGGGTATTCCATCTACCTACCAGATTGTTGCTCCCGCCTCAATACCAATCGGATACAGCTTATTGGACATAGTAGTTAAGAATGCCTCTGGGGTACCTGTTGAAGGGCAATGTGTAACTCTGTCTTATGGAAGCACAATACTGGCACGCGCTTACAGCGATGAATACGGGCTGGCAGTGCTAAGCCTGCCATCTCCCTTAAACGTGGGAACCGGGGTTATAACTGTATCAGGTCATAACTACAAGCCCCTGCAACAAAACCTGTCCATTGTCACAGGAGGGATTATCCCCGGTGTTATCTCTATAAGTGACGATAACATCGGCTCTTCCATCGGCAATGGCAATGGTTTGGCAAATGCTGGAGAGCGTATTGAGCTTACTTTCCCATTACAGAATAGCGGTGCAACACATATCCGTGGTGTTTCCGGAACCATCACTTGTGGAAGCCCTTATATAGCAATTCAGAATCCATCAATTACTTATGGGGATATCATTGCCGGCAACTCTGCAAGTAATGCAAGCCCGGTGATTGTGGATATAGATGCCTCTTGCCCGGATGGAACCAACATTCGCCTCGTTTTATCCTTAACCAGCAGTATTGGGACACAGTATTCAGTCTCAGAGCATTTGGTTGTTTACAACGGGAGGCTTAGCCTTGTATCCCTAACCGTGATAGATGGTGAAGATGCTGCTCTTGATCCTGATGAATCGGCTGCGCTTAGATTTGTGCTTAGTAACACAGGCACCGCATCTCTTACCGGCTTAAATGCAGAGCTTGTTAGCACAAGTGAGTTTATCACCATCTCTACCCAATCAGTTTCATATGGCACAGCAGCACCATCACAGCAGGTTCAGCCCTCGGGTAATTTCTCTGTATATGTAAACGCACTGTGCTTACCAGGGATGGTTATTCCGGTTGACCTCAGGATTTTCAATAGTGCAGGTTTTGAACAGTTCATACCCTTGAGCTTAACGGTGGGGAATGTAACTGTTAACGATCCTCTTGGTCCTGATGCATACGGTTATGTCATATATGACATCGGTGATTTAGGCTATGAAGACAGACCAGTTTATAATTGGGTAGAAATTGCCCCTGGCGGTGGTGGTAGCGGGAGTTTACTAGCCATTAACGATGTTTACTACAGCGGAGATGAAGGAGATCAGATCAGTTCTTCATACACAGCTCAATCTCTGGCGGTTGTAGATATGCCATTCACATTCAGTTTTTACGGTACCCAATATTCCCAGATAACCGTATGCAGTAATGGCTTCATTGCTATGGGTGCAACTGCCAACGGGGAATTCAGGAATTTCCGTCTTCCCGGCGCAATGGGACCCAGCCCTATGATTGCAGGGTTCTGGGATGATCTTGCAACTGGCGCGAACAGTCAGATTTGTACTTATTATGATACTGCCACCCACCGCTATATAGTGGAATGGTATCGGATGCTTAATGGTAACGGGGGGACTAGCGAAGAGACCTTTCAGATAATTCTATACGATCATCGTTACGTGGCAACAAGCACGGGTGATGGTCCCATCCTTATCCAGTACCACACATTTAACAATGTAGATTTTGCCACTGGCAATACTCATGGTAACTATAGTACTATTGGAATCCAGAATCAGAACCAAACTGTTGGTTTAGAATACTCTTTTAGCGACACCTACCCCACTGCAGCTGCGCCATTGAGCAACCAAAGTGCATTATACATCACCACTGTCCCGTTAGTAGAGCCAGGACCCAATATGACCATCATGGATATCACTCATAATGACACTAATGGCAATGGTCAAATAGAGCCAGGTGAAACAGATTATGCTACGGTGTCACTTAAGAATATAGGTGATGCACCGGCAACCAGCGTTAGTGCAACCTTAAGTACTTCTGATCCCTACGTAACAATTGTTAACTCCACGGTTAGTTATGGCTCCATTGCAGCTCTCGCTGAGGCAAATGGCACGGGACAGTATCGCTACAGTGTATCTGCTTCATGTCCTACCGGTCACACTATTCAATTTGCTTTAACTGTTACCGGAAGCGGTGATACATGGAATCTTAGCTTCCCTGTCACGGTTTACAGCCCCATACTTGGTTTTGGCAATATTATTATCACAGACACCACTGGAGACCATGATGGCAATCTTGATCCCGGTGAAACAGCCACGATTACTATACCACTAAACAACACCGGTGGAGCGAACAGTCCAGCCGGATCTGCTACCATGACCTGCTCAACAAATGGAATCACCGTCACGAATGGTAATGCATCATTCCCCGCTGTTGCAGCTAATAGCAGTGTAAACCTCAATTTCAGTTTGAGTGTTTCGTCAGCATTACCTATAGGAACCCTGGCTAACCTGTTGTTCAATGCCACTGCTGGGATATTTACTGCTTCAGCAAGTAAAACCCTCGAGATCGGAGCACCGACGGAAGTAACTATTGGTGCCGGCACCTCTACACAAACCTATCCAATCGACAGATATTACAACTATTCCGCGCACGAAGCTATCTATCTTGCCTCGGAAATCGGTTTAGCCGGCATGATCAAAGCCATAGCCTTCAACAAAGAAAGCGGGACTGATGTAGCAGATATAGAAGATGTATCCATATATATGAAGAATACTTCTCTAAGCACAATTGCCACAGGGGATTACTCAACGGCAGGTTATACTCTTGTTTACCAAGGAGCATACACCAATACTGCAGAGTCCGGCTGGATGGAAGTGAACTTAAACAGCATGTTTGCTTATGATGGCATCCAGAACCTATCCATCCTTATTGTAAAAGGGCACCAGGCTTATATAACCAACTATTCCCGTTACTACTTCAGCGTTACCGGTGTGGCTCGTGCGCGCCAAAACCACAGCGATTCTGCGGCTCCCACAAATCTGACAGCAACCACAAATCTACCCGATATCAGAATTAAGTTGTTCCCTGATACCAGTATACTATATCCTCCGCTGAATCTTACCGCCCAAGGCAGCAATAGAACGGTAGCCTTAACCTGGCAGGCACCGCTATCCGGCTTACCCACCAGCTACAATATCTATAGAAACAGTGTTCTTCTGGACACCGTTACAGAGCTTAGCTACTATGATATAGCTGTAACCAATGGAACTACCTACAGCTATTATATCAAAGCTCTTTATGATGCGGAGGAATCCGCAGCTACCGCTACAGTTCAGGCTACACCTCAAGCCTCATCTGTATCATCAGCGAATATTGGCTCAGGCACTGCCACCTCAGAAAACAACAGTGCTTCCCCAATCAATATCACCTTTAGAAGTTCGCACGGTCAGTCAGTATATACAAGGGCTGAGTTGGAAGCAGCAGGAATATTTGGGCCCATAAACATAACTCAGCTTGGTTTCTATATTGTAGCTGCACCAATCTATTCACTACCCAACTACATTATCCGCATGAAGCACACTACAGCAACCAATGCTGCTATATGGCAAACGGCAGAAAACATGCTGACCGTTTACAGTAACACTTCCTATGTTCCTGTGGTGGGTGGTTACGACATGCTAACCCTCTCTACTCCGTTTGCTTGGAATGGGGTGGACAACATTGTTGTGGATACCGCCTTTGGTTTAGTGCCAGAATGGAATCACTCCGGCCAAATACAATATTCGACGGTTACTAGTGGCTACCGTTATACTTGGAGTGATACCATCGATCAAACTAGTGTTTATTCTGGTGGTTCTTCGGCTAGCAGAAGACCCAACATCAAAATCTCTGTTCCATCAGGAGCTCAGGGGGCAACTATATCCATGCCTGTGGCACCGCTAAGCTTTGGTGCCTTGGTAGAAGGAACCACATCCACCCGCCAAATCACCATTCAGAATACAGGTACTCAGGTGCTTGCAGGTTACATTACTTGTCCAAGCGGATACAGCATTGAAGTGGTTCGATCTGCAAATTCCAGAGCCGGTGATATTGTTGAGCCAGAGATGGATAGGTTTGGTTACCGTTTTGATGTGCAGCCCGCATCCAGCCAGCTATTTACGATTACCTTTGCGCCCAGCGCAGAAGGCTCGTATAGCGGTAATGTGGTGGTAACCTCAAACTCCACCACCAATTCTGTCCTCAATTTACCCGTGAGTGGAAGTGCCGTCCCTGCAACTCTGGCAACCCCGGTTGCCTCCATTATGCATAATGGCACATCCTTAGTGTTGCAATGGAATGAAGTTCCCTCTGCCAATCTGTATAAGGTTTACAGGAGCGACAGCCCCTACGGACCCTTTATCTTGGTTGGTTCAACCGCATCGAATCAATATTCGGTTGCCGCGGGAAACATGGGCTTTTATTACATCCAGGCTTTCCAGAACAACCCTAGCAAACAACAATAAGCACAAGATAAAATACAGAATCCACCTTCCCACTACATCGCTGGGAAGGTGGATTCTTTTTTGTCGATCTCATCATTCTTTAGCTCAGCTTGCCTGCTTGAATTACAGTATCATTGCAGATTCATTACGGATGAAATGTGCAATGAATCTGCAATGAATCTGTAATGCAAGCAAGGAAGAGACAGCATGACAGTAATTGCACACGCCCCGCGTGCCGACAGCCGAGGGTGGCAGTCAATACAGAACTGTATCTATTCTATATGGGAATCGTATTTGATGTAACGGTTACAGCCTAACTGCAAACCCCACAATAGCATAATGGACAGCAGCGAAAGTATAGACCTCCTCATTATCCGATCCACCTTCCAGGAAGCGGTATCCTGCCTTAACCTTCAGGTGCTTGTGGACATCATAAAGAGCTCCCACAAATACATCCTCTGCTCTGCCGTATGGGGATGCCAAACCTTCCGCTTCCAGCACAATATCCAACTCGTCATTCACTTTGTAGCCCGCATTGAGGCTTAGTAGAGGGACAAAGCCGGTGTTGGTTTTGCTGGATTGATTGCTGGAGGATTCCAGTGATATCTCAGCATCGCGCATTTTGAGTGAAGCACCCACAGCGCGGATTCCGAAAAACTCCTTGGGCAGAAAATAGCGATATTGCAAACGGTATGAATCAAATCGGTATTCTGTCTTCACAATGTCGTTTTTCCAAAAGTGCTTACCCTGATAGACCACATCTTTGGCGAGTTTTTCTTCCGCTTTAAGGGTTAAAGGGGTTGCCATCAAAGACACCTGGTGCCGGGGAGATATACGGTAGTGAACGCTTAAGCGGGTGCTCAAGGTTGACTTTAGTCCCAAATCATCCTTTAAAGAAAACTGAGTGTTGTTACCAACATTGGGGATGCGGACATCGTTA
>CAYSGM010000069.1:0-1806 GCA_964430595.1 uncultured Candidatus Cloacimonas sp. | reverse complement strand
TCGATGCGGAGATCTGGTTTTGCACTTAAAGCAATGGCACTCATCAAGATCAGGGCGCTAAACAGTATCTTTTTCACTTCGAACCTCATTGTTATATTTCGCTAAACAGCCCGTAGGCTTTACTAATAAAGTATTGCAGGAGGGGGGTAGAGCAAGAAAAAGAAAGGGGTGATGCAATTCCAGCCGTCTTTCCTACGTTAACTTGCTGTAAGCGGCGTTAGGATTGCATCACCCCAAGGGGCTATTTCATTAAGACCATTTTCATGCTGCGGGTGTAATCGCCTGCTTCCAGGCGGTAAAGGTAAACTCCGCTACCGACAGGCAACCCTCTGTCATCAAATCCGTTCCAGACAATCTTATGATCACCTTTGGGCATCTCGTGGCTAACTAAACTGCGCACAAGCTGTCCCTTCAGGTTGTATATCCTCAGTTTGGTCTGCACAGGCTTGGAGAGGCTGAAACTGATAGTGGTTTCGGGATTAAATGGATTGGGGAAATTGGGATACAAAGCACTAATCGGCACAATGGGGTTTAGCTCGTCATCAGAAGGGCTGGATGTGCCGGTAACAATGGTAATGTTATCTAATGTCCACCCCGGATCGGTAAGTTCCATATGCGTGGAGGAATCAGTAAGACGGAAGCGCAGATAGACGCTCTGCCCGGCAAATTGGCTAAGGGAGATAAATTCCTTGCGCCAGGAGTCCCACCTGCCGGATTTCTCCCACACAACCTGCCACTCTGTTCCATCCACAGAAACGGCAACAGTAACAGGATCATAAGTCCATTCCGTGTATAAATGCGAGTCGAAGATTAGATATGGTTGGGTTCCCACGGGAAGGTTGATGGGATTTATGCTCTTTATCCATACATCGCAGTTTTGCAAGTATAAACCTTTACCGCCCCAACTATCTGTGAGGGCATATCCGGAGGCAGAAAGCTCATTTTGGCGAACCCAGGGACCCTGGATTTCCCAGGCAGATGTCCCTGTTTCCCAAGATTCGGAGAAGATAATCTCGGTGGGGCTAAGCTGATACTGATTGGAATTATTCCCTGCGCTTAGGTTGATAGTGCCTATAAAGGGATAGTAGCCATCCGCATAGATCTCGATGGGGTATTCTCCTTCGTATCCATTGAAGATGAAATCGCCGTTCACATACAGCGTATCGGGCTGATAACTGCCAATAATCACCCTTGCTGAGATGTCCTGGTTGCCATTACGGACAGAGGCACTAAATATGGCAGCTTGCTTGGGCTGCATGGTATAGTTGCGCGGGGTCCAATTGCCGTTTAAAACCTGGACACTGGGAACAACGGTATCGAAATAGCCTTTCTTGCGTAATTGAACCGTGTAGCTGCCCATAGCAAGAGGACGGAAAAATCTTCCTGTAGATGCCTTAGTGGTGCGGGGCTTGAACCACGGGGCATGATGTTGCTGGATTATAACTTCTGCTTCCAGAGGCAAACCGGTAACAGCGTCTTTCACTAAGCCGGCAAGCATGGCGCTGGAATTCACTTCTGTGGAAGAAAACATTGCCCGGTTCAGCATCCAGCGAATTCCAGGTTTGCAACGATTGATGGTATTTAGCATAAGCAAGGAATCGGGCTGAATGTTCCGGGTGCCACATTCTATTAGCAATTGTATTGTGCCATATTGCTGATACATCCAGTCGTGAAAAGCACCCTTACGGCTTAAGTTGGGATAAACTTCGTAGTTGCCGGTGCCGTCTTCTTTCTCTATATGCGAGCCAACTCCATTGGCAATGGAGGCGACCAAGCTTAAGTCCGGGCTGGGGCGAACCTCTTTCC
>CAYSGM010000068.1:0-15091 GCA_964430595.1 uncultured Candidatus Cloacimonas sp. | reverse complement strand
GGTTTGAAGGCATGGACGGATACGCTTAGCTATGGCAATATCGAGGCGTGGAAACACAGCCTGGTGAAGCTTGCCATCAGCACGAACATCCCCGTTAATAGTGCGGTGATGGTGTTTGACGATGCCAGCCGGGTGAAGATGCAAGCCCTTGATAACATGAACTTTATTACTCAACTTAAGATAGACAAACCGCGCACCTGGTATCTGGAGATGAGCGATGCTCTGGGGCGGAAAAGCAAGCCGGAAGAGAAGAGCATCAGGATATTGGACGATAATCCGCCGCAGATTAAAATAACTTTCCCCGGCGAGGACGTAACCCTGAACCAAAACATGCTTTTACCGCTGATAATCAGCGCGGATGATGATTTTGGCTTGCGTAACCTGAATCTGAAACTACAGGTTAACGCAGGTGAGATCACTACGATAAACATCCAAAGCGTGATCCCTAACAAGATGTTCGCCACGGACTTCATGTTGGATATGAAATCGGCTAATCTCTTCCCCGGCGATGTGGTGACCTATTGGGCAGAGATCTACGATAACTCGCCTGAGGTGCAAAAGGCTGAGAGTACGAAGTTTAAGGCGCGCTTCCCCTCTATTGAAGAGATCTATAACGAGATTGAAAGACAGCAGGAAAACAAGCAAAGTGAGCTGGAAAGTGCCTTGAAGGAATCCAAGGATTTACAGAAGGAATTTGAAGATAAACGCCGCGAACTGCTGAAAGAAAACAACCCTAAGTGGGAAGAAAAGAAACAACTTGAAAAGATGCTCTCCGAACAGGAAAAGCTTAGCCAACAGGTTCAGGAAGTGGCAGATAACTACGAGAATCTGATAGAGAAAATGCAAGCCAATGAAGCACTTTCGCCCGAGACTTTGGACAAAATGAAGAAGATCCAGGAACTGATGCAAGAGATTAGCAACGAGGACTTGCAAAAGGCGATGGAGAAGCTGGAAAACAGCCTCAAAAACATCAAGCCGGAAGACCTGAAAAAGGCGATGGAGAACTTCAAATTCTCGATGGAAGATTTCAGTAAGAAGATAGAACAGACCTTGCAACTACTGGAAAGCATCAAGAAGGAACAAGCGGTGCAAAAGGCTTTGCAGATATCCGAAGAAATGGAGAAGATGCAAAAAGCTCTCAGCGACCGCACCATGGATAAAACGAAGGATAACAAAGACCTGGCGGCGGATCAGAAGAAGATCAGCGATAATTATGACAAGCTGAAAAGCGAGCTGGATAAAATAAAGGAAATGCTTGATAGCCAGAAAGATAAAGAAGCCAAGCAAATGCTGGAAGAGCTGCAGAAAGAAATGAAGCAGAGCGAAGCCCAGAAGGATATGCAAAACAGCGAAAACCAGCTAAAGAGCGATCAACGCAGCCAGAGTCAGGCTTCCCAAAGCAGTGCTATGGAAAAACTGCGTAAGTTTACCATGCTACTTTCTAAGATGAAGAACTCGATGAGCGCAGGCAGCCAGGGGCAGACGATGAAAGCGATCCAGACGGCAACCAGGGAACTGCTTATCTTTTCTAAGAAGCATGAGAGCACCGCGGCGCGTTACCGTAACGATCCGTATCAGATTGTACCGGATTTGATTGCGCATTCCGAGGGGATTCAGATTGCCATTAATAAGCTGTTCAGTGAACCGCAAGTGCTAATGTCGATACCGCCTAAGTTCTTTATAGATATGACAGATACTAACCGTAGTTATCGTGAGTTATTCGGTTATGTAAACGAAATGCAACTATACCAAATACCTACGGGGCTTACGAACATCCAGAAAGGG
This sequence comes from uncultured Candidatus Cloacimonas sp., assembly GCA_964430595.1. Taxonomy (GTDB): domain Bacteria; phylum Cloacimonadota; class Cloacimonadia; order Cloacimonadales; family Cloacimonadaceae; genus Cloacimonas. The sequence continues at coordinate 13,306 of CAYSGM010000068.1, read as the reverse complement.
ATAAACTTGATGGTTTACGACCTGATGCAAGCCATGCAGAATTCATCATCCGGCGGAGGTGGTGGCAGTGGCATGCAATCCCTGATGCAAACTCTGGAGCAGATGGGGCAGGAGCAGATGGCGATGAATATGCTTACTCAACAACTGATGATGCAAATGCAGGGTTCTGGCGGACGCATGGACAGTGCTATGCAACAGCAAATCCAGAAGCTGGCACAAGATCAGGAACGCCTGGCAGAGAACCTGAAAAGGGCTTTACAGAACAGCCCCGAAGCGCAGAAACAGGGCAATGCGATTAAACAAATAACCGAAGAGATGGACAGCATCAGCAGGCAATTGCGCAATAACCAGCTATCTCAAGACCTGTTAGAAAGGCAGGAACAGATAATCTCCAAGATGCTTGATGCCCAACGCTCCATAAACAAGCGGGAATTCAGCGAAAAACGCAAGGGTGAAACCGCAGATCAGAATGCCTTTAAATCTGCACCCAATACCATAGATTACAATAGCTTGCGCAGGAGCAGCCTGTTGGATGAGAATTTCAAGGCGTATCCTGTTGAGTATCAGAAAGTGATTATGCAATACCTGAAAAGCTTGAACGAAAAGATAGATAAATAGATGAAGCGGATAGTTTTAGTAGCTCTGTTAGTAGCCTTTGTATGCATAGCTTACGGGCAGTATAACGAGAAGGATATCTTGTCTCAACAAGCTGCTCAGCTACTTGCGCAAAGGCAGTATGCTCAGGCAGAACAGCTATATATTCAGGTGTTGGATAAGTTTCCGAATGATCTTGGAGCTATTTCTCAGCTTTTGCAGATTTATTTTGCCCTGATGCAAACGGATAAAGCTGAGGCATTGTTAGGAAAATATCAGCGGAGCATGCCTGCGCAGATGTATAGCGAGCAACACATTCAGCTTCTGGTGATGCAAGCCAAGGTAAACGAAGCCTGGCAGGAAAGCCTGGCGTATCTGGAGCTGTATAGCAAAGATGAATACCGCTATCGGCAACTCGCGGCATACTTTGAACGTAAGGGGTTTTATGACAAAGTGTTGGAACTGTATCATCTGGCGAGGGTTAGCCTGAACAAACCTGAGTTCTTCCGGTTGGAAATTGCCAATGCATCCATGAATTACCGCCTGTTTGAGCAGGCAATACGGGAGTATCTTGCCTATCTGGCAACAAGTCCGGTGAACTTGTTCTTTACCGGTAATCAGCTTAAAACCATCTTGGAAGAGGATCCCACCTTGATAAGTGTGGTTGCCGGAGTTGCAGACAGCACAGATAGTACCGTGGTGAAAGAGGCTTACGCAGCTGCATTGGTTAGCCTGAAAGACTTTTATGGCGCACTGGGAGTGTATAAGCAACTGGAGCTTGCCAAATTGTATCGCTTTGTGGAAGATCAGGCAGCTTCTGGGAATGACAGCCTTGCCTTTGTTGCCTATGAATATGCAGAAAGTGTAGAGAAAGACCCCTTGAAAAGAGCTGAGTTGAACTACCGCATGGCGTTAATTAGCTATCAGAGGGCAGATTACCATGCCACGAGGCAGCTAATTGCCACAAATCTAAGCATGCCTCTATGGCAGGATCGCAACCTGGCATATAGAAGCGGTTACGCTGTTAAAATTCGCAAACTGATGGCAGAAACTTGTTTATCTCTTGGAGAGACAGCCGATAGTGCTATTGTATGGCTGGAAGAAGCAAAGCAGTTTGCCCGAGATACTACGGAACGTCAGGAAACGGATTTGGAAATAGCCCGGCTTTGCATATTAACAGGTAATGACCCTGCTGCCAACAGAATTCTTGCCACTATATCGTTGCCAGTCCTTACCGAAAGAAAGGACTACCTGAACTTTCTGGGTGCTTTATTGTCCAACCGCACGGCTTTAGCGGATACTCTGATGAATGACTTCATAATTCGACATCCACAAAGCACTTATGCCAATGATGCAATCTATCTGGTGATGCTAAGCCTGGGGATGCAAGCAGCTGATCAACCTACCTTCTTTACTGCGATTAAGCTGTTGCAAATGAATCAGCTGAGTGGCATAGATTCTCTAGAAGCTGTGTTTGCGCACAATGGAGATGAGGAGCTACGCTTATTGGCAATTGAATGGGCAATCGGTTTAGGAGCTACGGAGCGGGCTGTGACGCTGCTGGACTATCCCTTTACCGATCCAGTAGCAGCGGAATATACAGAGCTTTTAAAACTGCTTTTGGTGAAGGATAAGAATGAAGAACAAAGGCTGGCAAGAGAGTTCCTTAAAGCTAAGCCCAACAGCATATTCTCTCCTGATTTCAGACAACGTATAAGCAGGTGGAATGCCACACGCCCAAACCTATAATAAACTGTAAATGAATTAAATATATATAACAACAGGAGAATCCAATGCAGGTAAGTATTCGTAAAGCCTATACATTCGATGATGTTCTGCTTGTTCCACAGCATTCAGAAGTGCTACCTTCCACTGTGGAGATAAGCACCAAGATAAGCCCCGGGATATCGTTACGGATTCCTGTCCTGAGTGCAGCGATGGATACCGTTACAGAAGCAGAATTGGCAATTGCCATGGCTCGGGAAGGCGGAATCGGGATCATCCACAAGAACTTGGTTATCGCCGAGCAAGCACGTCAAGTACACTTGGTGAAAAGGGCAGAAAGCGGTGTGATAACTCACCCCTACACAGTATCTCCGGTAGATACTCTGGCGAAAGTACTGGAATTGAAAGCAAGCCATCGCGTGGGTGGATTTCCTGTGGTGGAGAATGGCATCCTAAGAGGCATTTTGACTAATCGGGACATTCGCTTCGAAACTAACAATCACAGCCTGGTAAAAGAGCTTATGACCCCCCGTGAGAAGCTGATTACAGCCAAAACCGGGATAGAGGTGGAGGATGCCATCAAGCTGCTTCAGAAGCATCGCATCGAAAAGCTGTTGCTTATCCGTGAAGATGGAACCCTGGAAGGCATGATAACCGTGCGTGATATCATGAAACGTATGAGCCACCCCTCTGCGGTGCAGGATAAGAAGAACAGGCTGCTTGTTGGCGCTGCCGTAGGCGTTACGGGAGACTACCTTGAACGAGCCACAGAACTGGTGAAAGCTGGAGCGGATATAATCGTGATAGATACAGCACACGGGCACCAAAAGAACATTCTCGGTGCATTGAAGCAGATAAAAAGCAAACTGAACTGCGATGTGATTGCCGGCAATGTTGCCACTGCCAAAGCATGCAGGTATTTGATAGATAACGGCGCAGATGCAGTTAAGGTAGGCATTGGTCCCGGCTCGATCTGCACCACCAGAGTTGTGGCAGGCATCGGAGTTCCCCAATTAAGTGCTATATTGGATTGCGCCGATGAAGCAACCAAAAGCAATATCCCCATCATTGCTGATGGGGGGCTGAAGTTCAGCGGAGACATCGTTAAAGCCTTGGCGGCAGGCGCTTCTGCCGTGATGATCGGCTCGCTGTTTGCCGGCTGCGATGAAAGCCCCGGTGAAGCGATAATCTACAACGGCAGACGTTTTAAAAGCTATCGCGGGATGGGCTCTATCGGAGCCATGAAGAAAGGTAGTAAAGACCGCTATTTCCAAGCCAACGAGGAGGATAGCAAGCTTGTTGCAGAAGGGATAGAGGGCATGGTTCCCTACAAAGGACCGCTGAAGGACTTTCTCTACCAGCTCATGGGTGGTTTGCGCGCCGGGATGGGCTATTGTGGAGCTGCCAACTTGGAAGAACTGAAGGCAAAAGCCGAATTTGTCGAGATCAGTAGTGCCGGATTAAAGGAAAGCCATCCACATGACATCCGCATCACTAAGGAAACACCAAACTACTACAGCAGTGAGTGATAACAAACTTACTCCCGCGCTTTTCAGTTACCTGAACAGCTTTACTTACCACCTTAAGGTTGAGCGGGGTATGGCAAAAAACAGCATAGAGAGCTATAAAAGCGATATAAGGGACTTTCTGCAGTATTCTGAGAAGGATATCAGCAGCTATCAAACTGCCGATATTGTGAAGTATTTGCTCGTGTTGCAGGAGCTTGGCTTGGTGAATACCAGTATCGTCCGCAAGCGAGTAGCCATCGGGCAATTCTTTACCTTTTTGCAAGAAACCGATGTGCCCATAAAGGTCGATCTAGACCAGGTTCCACGCCTAAAACTGGGGGTTCACCTACCCGATTTCTTAACCGTGGAAGAGATGTTTACCCTACTCGGAAGTTTGCAAACCGCCACTCCACTGGAGATTCGCAACAAGCTGATGATGGAATTGCTATATGCTACCGGGATGCGAATCTCGGAGCTTCTGGGCATCACTCTGCACGATCTGAATCTAAGCGACCGGGTAATCCTGGTGCACGGCAAGGGCAGCAAGCAACGCTATGTTCCCTTTGTAGATAGCCTTGATTCGCTGTTCCTGCGTTACCTAAACCAAGCACGCCCCATCCTGCTAAAGTTGAAGCAATCTGAATTCCTATTCCTAAATGTCCGGGGTGCCAAGATGAGCCGGATGGGCTTCTGGAAAATCCTACGCCTAGCAGTGATAGCTGCCGGGATAAAGAAGGACGTTACCCCACACACTTTCAGGCACAGTTTTGCTACTCATCTGTTGGAAGCCGGGGTTAACCTACGTATTGTACAGGCTTTACTGGGGCACGCAAGCATAAATACCACGCAGATTTATACTCATGTGGATTTGCGTAGGCTGATTGAAACCCATACTCTGTATCATCCAAGAGCATAGTAATTAAAAACATATAGGAGCAAATCATGAAACTAAGCAATCTGCTTATTCCGGTGCTGCTAATCACTTTATCCATAAGTGCTTGCGCAAAGAAGGAACAACCACAGCAACAATCGGAAAAGGTAACTGTAACCTTGGACTGGACTCCCAATACCAACCACACCGGTCTGTATGTTGCCCAAGAACTTGGCTACTTTTCTGAAGAAGGTTTAGATGTAGAAATCCTTCAGCCCGGGCAGGGTGTAACAGATCAGATCGTGGCTGCTAGTAAAAGCCAGTTTGGAGTTAGCTATCAGGAAAACGTGATTCGTGCCCGCAGCGAAAACATCCCGCTGGTTTCCATCGCAGCGGTTATTCAGCATAATACTTCCGGTTTTGCCTCGCTTAAAACGGCAGGGATCAAATCTCCCAAAGACTTTGAAGGTAAACGTTACGGTTCCTGGGATTCCCCCTCCGAGCAGGCAATATTGAAGAACATTATGGGCAAAAACAATGCTGATTTCGCAAAAGTAAAGATAATCTCAGGCGTTTACGATTTCTTCTCCACCATAGGTAAAGATGCCGATTTCGAGTGGATTTATTACGGCTGGGATGGTGTAGTTGCCAAGAGCAAGGGGATAGAGCTGGATTACATTGCGCTTAAAGACCTTAACCCCGTTTTCGATTATTACACTCCCGTGATCATCACCAACGAAAAGCTGCTGAGTGAAAACCCCGAATTAGCCAAAAAGTTCCTCAACGCTGTTTCCCGCGGTTATGAATATTGCATTGCCAATCCGCAGAAAGCTGCCGATATCTTGATGAAACACGTTCCTGAACTGAATGCAGAGCAGGTGAAGCTTAGCATGGAATACCTTGCCAAAGAGTATCAATCGGATGCCTCAAAATGGGGTAATCAGAAGCCGGAAGTATGGCAGAAATTTATAGACTGGATGTATCAGGAACGCTTGATACCCTTAAGTGTGGAAGCAGCTAAAGCATACTCCAACGATTATTTACCATAATAACATGCATACACTGCCTCCAATAGACAATCCTATCATACTGGAAGCTAGAGGGATAAAGAAGTCTTTTCTCTTTCGCAAGAGTATATCTGTGGTATTGGAGGCAGTGGATTTTAGTATCCATACGGGCGAGTTTGTTAGTATCATCGGACCCAGTGGATGTGGCAAGAGCACTTTTCTGGAGCTACTTGTTGGGATTAGTAAGCCGGATTGCGGGCAGATATTGTTAAGCCAAAAGGATATCACCGGCATGACAGGTTATCTGGGGTATATGCCCCAGGATGATTTGCTGTTCCCCTGGCTAAACACTATACAGAATATTCTGTTACCTATCAGAGTGCGGAATGGCGACATAAGCAAAGCCAAGCAACAGATTGATGAAATGCTCCCCCTATTTGGGCTTGAAAATCATGCGCAGCATCTACCACATCAGCTTTCCGGTGGTTTGCGCCAACGGGTAGCGCTGCTAAGAACCTATATGTGCAGTTCCAAAGTATTGCTATTGGATGAGCCACTTGCTAGCCTGGATTCGCTAACCCGCAGCCAACTCCAAACCTGGCTGAAGGATATTGTGCGCAAGTTAAACCTAACAATCATTTTTGTAACCCACGATATTGACGAGGCAATCTGCTTGTCCGACCGCATCGAACTGATGAGCAAAGAACCGGGAAGCTTTACGCAGAGCATTGATATAGCTTCCAAAGGGGCATTAAATAACGCGGAAAAAATGAAACTAAAAACCAAGATTCAGAGGATGTTCATATAACTGCAAGGCTAATAGCCCACATATAGCCTATCTCAATATTCCTTGCTTCTTTACCTCTATCACACCCCACTCATACCCCACAAAATCCGTAATGAGTGGGGAATGATAGGGGAATGCAAGCAAGGAAGACTTAGCTTACGAACAAGTTATACACAATCCGGGCAAGCAGCAGTAGTAAAGCCAGTATAAACACCTGTTTGATCAGCTTGTTGCCCTTAAGGATCACCAGTTTGGAACCGATGATGTTGCCCGTGATGCCACAGATTGCACCTGGAATAGCGACGGGCAGAAAGATACTGCCGTTTACGGCAAAGGTTATCAGGGCAGCCACATTGGAGGCGAGATTCACTACTTTTGTGTTGCCGTTGGCTTTGATGAAGTCGTAGTGCATCAAAGAAGCGTAGATGAGGATGAGGAAAGTACCGGTTCCGGGTCCGAAGAAGCCGTCATAAAAGCCTATCACTAACCCGGCGATGCTCCCAAGTGTGATTCTATAGCCCAGTTTCAGCAGATGTGCATGGTTCTTGAAGCCCATGTTACGGCTGCTTAGGGAAACCACGGTGATGATCGGGATGAGGATAACCAGTAAGTAATTAAGTAACTTAGGAGATACCCTCAATGCAGTGGAAGCCCCCATCCACGAGCCCAGCAAAGCCAAGGCTGCGCTTGCCAAGGCTACGGGGATATCTATCATCTTGGCTCTAAAATAGTTAAGTGTGGAAAACACCGTGCCGAAGCAGGAGGAAAACTTATTGGTTCCAAGGGCGATATGAGGTGGCAAACCGATGCTCCAATAAGCGGGAAGCGATATTAACCCGCCACCCCCGGCGATGGCATCTATTAACCCGGCCAGGAAGATAAAGGGAAGTGCGATTGCGTAGTCCAGAGGGGAGAGAGAAATCATCATTACAATTCTGCCTTAAATTCAAGTTTCAGTTCGTGCTTGCTTTTTTCATCGGGGTAATCGCTGAAGCGATATTCCATAGAAACGCTGCTGAAGCTGTTTATACGGTAAATCCCATTGCTGTTGAAGGTAGCTATCCAGCCTTCTCTTTTCTGGGGCAGGAAGCTAAAATAGCTGCTGCCGGTAAGGAAGTTGCGCATGATGGAAAAAGATGCCGAGATGCGATACTTCTGCATCCATACACTTCGCAGAGTGGGGGATAGCATGTAGCTGCTGAGGGTGTAGTTCTCACTGCCATCTTGCTTGGCTCCGCTTTCCGAACTGTAAGCAAATTCTGTTTGAATACTGCTTTGAGTGGCAAGACTACGCTGGATAACAGCACTAATGTTCTGCACGCTAACCTCTGACAGATAGCGGGAATCGCTGGTGCGTTCGTGGTTGTATTGCAGCCTGGTGTTATACGGGTTATAGCCTTTGATATCCCGTTGCACCGCCCGGGAGAGGCTGTAGCTGCGATCCAGGCTTTGATATCGCTTATCAAGGCTTCTATCCACGTTTAACTGTAAATTACCTGTGATGCGGTTGCGGATAATATCCAGCCACAGGTTCTGCTGTAAAACCTGCTTACCGTAAATAGTGTACTGCTCGTTATACACTTCGCCGGGGAGGAATAGATAGCTCTTCCAGGTGGCATGGTTAACGCTTTGCTCGTTCAGGTTTAATGAAGTATCACTGTGCCAGCGTTTGAAGAACTCTTTATTGCTAAGCGTGGCGGGCTTCAGGTATAAATTCAATAGGGTGTTTATCTCGGAGGATAGGCTTCCATCGGTTCCGGTGATATACACATAGTCATAATCACCGGAAGAAACGCTTACCCCGGTGCTGTCGTATATACCCAAGCCATTGCCGATGTATTGCAGCTCGCGGATCTTGGGGTAGAACTCGGTTTGGTTTAGCTGGTAGTTTACAAACAAGCTTACTGCCTTTTTCAAGAAATTGTGGTTGGAACGGAAATTAACCAGGTCATAGCGGGATTTTGGACTGTCGATGGAAGCGGGCTGGCTTAGCTCCCGATGCGTTACATCTACATCAATGTGGTGTTCCGTGGTGCTTAGCAAGTGTCTAAGCGCGTAGGTTTGGCTGCTACCTACCTCATGCCAATTGGGGCTTTTCACTTTGGATACATCATCGCTGTAGCTTGCTTGCGTGAAAACAGTGGCGGTATTCCCGAGACTGATTGTGGGTGTAAGCTTCTGATATGAAGTGCCGTAGGTGCCATTATCCAGCAAATTGTAAAGCCCATCCAGCCTTAGCTTAAGCTGCCTGTGTACCCATGCAGCATCAGCCTGGTGGTATTGAAGCAGCCCATCCGGCTTGTCAGCTTCGCTGTAATCCTGCATGGATACGGTGCTACGGAGATTTATAGCGGGGAAAACTCCTATTGCCTGGGATGAGGAGAGAAAGCGGAGGGCTTTTTGTTCGTATAAATCAGTAATGTCTTTGTAGCGGAGTAAAAGAGTGCTGTTCAGTCCCTTTGTACCGGTGCTGATGCTGAGATTAGTTTCGTTTTGTGCAAGAGAATCAGCACTTTCCAAGCCTGCCAAATCAAATTCAAGTTCGGGATTGCGGTATTTGCCGAAGAGAAAGCTCTTTGCTGCACGTTGCTCGCGGTCGATACGTAGCTTAAATATTGAGAGCGGTAGCTCTGCGTAGGCGAATACAATCCCGCTCTGGTTGTCGTCATCATCCTTGGTTGACAAGCTGTTCTGATCGTTTAAGGTGCCTATCGCTTCAATCCCGGCATTTAATTGCTCATGTCCATAAGTTAGCGCAAGATCAAGATTGCCTTGCTTCACGGGGGCTATAAGGCGTTTCTTGGGCAACCAGGATCCCTGACCCATACCGGCATATCGGAATTTATCGGGCGAGAACTCCTGATAATCACCATAACCCATGCCAACATAGCTAAATACGATGTTATATTCTGCGCTGATATCCGGATAAGCATATTCATAATACTCTGTTCCAGTTTGGCTGATAATCTTTCTGTAGCTGCCGGCACCCGGTTCCACCTGCGTGATGCCATCTCCCCAGGCGAGGTTGTCTCCGGCACTACTTAAAGAATCAAGATCAGATGCGGTGAAATCGAACAACAAGGGATGTTTCTCATCGTCCTGCTGCCAAATGAATTGATGTGAGAGGCTTAGATGGTTGCTAAACTTTATGGTGGAGGAGTTTATAAAGCTGCTGATGGCAAAGAACTCGTCAGTATATTGAAAGCGCACCAGAACTTGGTTGGTGGAGCTGATTAAGCGTTTGAACATCAGGCTGCCTTCTGCGTAGTCTATGGTGTAATCTATCCCACGCTCCCAGAGGCTGCCATCCACAAACACTTCTTCGCTTCCTGCCACAACTATGAAGCCTGCCTGAAAGTCATTTGCCCGCAGATAGTATGGTCCTTGTTTGCCATCCACAATAGCAAGGGAAAGGGAAGTGCTCTTCCCGTTACCGGCAGAATAGGCTGCCTGGATGGCATGTTTATCTTTGTACCAAGCGTTTATACCTTCAAATTTGGTTTGATACTCCATATACCGGCTGCCGCTTAGCTTCAGTTCAATATCGCCCATTGCCAGTTCATACTTTTTGCCATACACTTTAATGAACACTTTGTCCAGAGAGCTAAGTTCCTTGGAATCGCCTTCCGGGGAAAGGCGTGATTGGCTGTCCGAGAGCTGAGCCGAGAGAGAAACACCATGGGCTAACTCACCTGAGAGATTAACGTAGAGGGATTGCTTCAGATCGAATGCCTCGTCGTCCGAGAAAGTGATAGCGAAGGTTTTAACGCCCTGTATTTCCAGCTTGGTATCACCTGTAAAAGCAGGATTCACCCGCCGCTTTAGGCTGGTGAACACACTATCGCTGCGGGCTTTGCTTTCCCAGCTTTGCAAAGCTACGTTCAGGCTGGGGGGCACCAGGAGGTATTCTACCTGCAACACAGGCGAAAGCGGGGTTGTAAGCAGCATAAGTTCTGCGCTTAAGTAGTTTATCCGGTAATCCACCCCGTTGACAAGCAATAGGCTATCTGCATAAACGCTTTCACTGTGGTGGATGATGGGCTTATCGGCAATAATGTAGCGGTTCTGATCAATACTAAGAGTAACAGTCTTTTGCTGGAACAAACTTTGAGCAGAGAGAGGAATTAAAATCGTAAGGAATAGCAGGACAGTTAGTTTGGAGTAAGCCAAGGCTTATACTTTGTGGATAACGTAAGTTACAACACCCCAGATAGCGAAATCCATGCCTTCGTGGATATGGATGGAAGGGTAGTCATCGCTCTCGGGCACCAGATAGTAATCTTCAGCTTCAATCTTTAGCCGTTTAACGGTTAGCTCTCCATCTACGATGGCGATAACGATGCGGTTATGAGTTGCATCCAGGGATCTGTCCACCACCAGAATGTCATCCGGTTGTATGCCTGCTCCCACCATGGAATAGCCATCCACACGCACAAAGAACGTGGAGGCAGGATGGGCTATCATGTATTCATTCAGATCCAGCTTGCCTTCGATGTAGTCTTGAGCGGGAGAGGGGAAGCCGGCGGATATCTTGGATGCCATTAACGGACGGAACAGTTTCTTGCCTTCCTGGTAGGCATATATTGCTTTTACGGAGCCATCGTTAGTTGGTTTCATTATTTGCATAAAAAAGGGGACGGATGGAGTTAAGCCCACCCGTCCACTGGTTTATATTGCTTTACTTAGGCATCTTTTTGTCTTTAAGCAGGTTCTTTGCCTGGGTTCCCCATTTCGGGTCATTCTGAATGCGTTCCAGATCTACTTTTGCAGAAGCATAGTTCTTCAATTGATAATAAGCCAATCCACGCAGCATCAATGCATCAACATCACGTGCATCGGCAGTCAAGGTCATGGTGGCATAAGTAACCACTTTCTGATAGGTCTTGGTGCCGTTGTAATAGCTGGCAAGAAGTTTGGCAAGCTGGGGATCGCGGTCTATCGCTATGGATTTTTCGTAGTATTCCACCATCTTTTTCTTGTTATTCTGTTCGTCGTAGTTCTTACCAATCATGGTATAAATGGTCGCCAGTTCTCCGCTTGGAGGATTGGTAGCCACCAGCTTTTCCAGATAGATATTGGCGTTAGTCCAATCTTTGTTGGCACGGTAGAAGTTTGCCATTCTACGATACATATCAGCATCAGGTTTTAATGCCAGAGCTTTAGTATAATACTTACCAGCTTCCACACTGTTGCCACGTTCCTGATAGCGTTCGGCAAGGTTTATAAAGGCTGCGGGATCCTGTGACGCTTCTGCGTATTCTATCAACACTGCATAAGCGCGGACTTCGTCCTTGATGTTATCACTAAGCACAAAGAACTTGGAGTTAAGAATATCCGGGTCATTCGGTTGCATAGCCAGCATGGAATCGTAGTATTTAATCGCTTCTTCATATTGGCCTGCGTTCTTGGATGTGATGGCAAGGTTGTTGTAAACGCCAAGGATATTCTTGTTCAGTTCATCTTGCGTAATCCTCACAGGGCTAATGGTCTTATAGATAGTCAAAGCGTTTTGATAGCTGATGATTGCCTCGCTATACATGTTTGCTTCCATGCTTTCACCCGCCATGTCGATGTGGGATTTGGCGATGTTGAGGTTCATCTTCTCGATGTTTAGTAAAATTGAGTCGCTGGGAACAGCAGTTGGGGCAGCTTCGTTGAACAGTGCTATTGCCTCTGTGAAAGAGATAATGGCTTCGTTATAAAGCTTATCATCATAGGCATCAGTGCCTGTTGCCGAGGCTTCGTGAGCAAGAGCAAGGGGGTTGCGCACGGGGACAACTTCCTGCTGCACTTGTTTGTTACCACCGCAGGCTGCCAGAGTGAGCATTGCTACTATGCTTATGAGACATAAAATCTTCAGTTTCATGAGTAAATCCTCCAGATTCTTTTGATTCCTAAAGCGTTGCAAAGCGTTTTTTTGTCAACTTAAAAAAGCAATCCGACGAGTTTCCGATATTTTTTTTGCATGTTTTTTTGATATTCTTCAACATTGCGTAATTATTTACAATACAAGTGTTTATGGTATATGCCATAAGCTGTGAACCCGCAATAAATCGTTAATCGGATTTATAACAACACTTTTTTCTATTGACAGAAATTTAGAAGCGCATTTGTATCAGCTCCAATATGACTCTCACTCTTATCACAAAACTAATAGGAGGTAATATGAGCAGAGATGATTTGGTAAAAAAGATCGCAGGTGCAGCCGGCATTTCACAGAAAGTAGCCGGTCTTGCCCTCGCCGCAGTTCTTGAAGGCGTCACCGAAACCCTTAAAAAGGGTGGAAAGGTTTCATTGGTAGGTTTTGGTTCATTCAGCGTTGCCCAGCGCAAAGCACGCAACGGTATCAATCCCAAAACCAAAAAGCCTCTTAAAATTCCAGCCCGTAAGGTACCAGTATTCAAAGCCGGTAAAAAGCTGAAAGAGGCTGTGAAAAAGTAAGCCAATTAATTCACATTAATGAAAGGCAGAAGGGCAACTTTTTGCCTTTCGCTTTATCTCCCTTAAATACTATCTTTTCATAAACCGACTCCTCACTAAAGCAATTCCCAAGCTCTTTTCGGATTGTGTCTTGCATAGAAATATAAAGTTACTACTGTGAGAGTTTTCGGAGATGCAATGCTCTCAGGCTGCTTCCATGCTTTCCGAAGGAGAAATAATGTGGGGTTCAATGGGGGTTGAACGGGCTTTTCCCCGATCATCCCCCGTTGAACCCCACATCGATTTTGCTTCAGCAAGCAGGGTAGCAGTGGACATCTGGTCTGCTGGGTATTAAATGAGCTGCCCCATTACGGTTCCACCCCATAGGAGAAAA
>CAYSGM010000067.1:14644-15105 GCA_964430595.1 uncultured Candidatus Cloacimonas sp. | reverse complement strand
CCAGGCGGGATTCTGATATACCATGAGTGTGGATCGTTTTCTGAATTACCGGTTTAAGATTAGGATAGGCATCCATTACTATTGGCACAATATGATTCTTAAAGATATACTTCATTTCTAGGGGAACACCCTGCAATGCGAAGAACAGCTTATTACCTTCTTTGTAAAATAGCCCCGGAGCCGTTCCTCTATCATTTTTTAGTGGAACAAATTCGTCCGGCACCATCGCCTGGCATCTGTTAAGAACAGGAGTATGCATATTTCTCCTGCCGAAAAGGCTTTGCACGTGCTGCCATACTTCCTCATCGAAATGCTGGGCTTTGCCAAAGAAATCAGCTATTACTGTCTTGGTAAGATCATCTTCAGTTGGACCCAACCCGCCCGTACTGATCACTATATCACAGCTACGCCAGGCATCCTTCAATGCCCTGGTAATTGCCTCAGGATCGTCCTTTATGGTT
>CAYSGM010000067.1:0-14634 GCA_964430595.1 uncultured Candidatus Cloacimonas sp. | reverse complement strand
AAGCTCTGACCCCAGGAAAGCCATATTTGTATTAATGGTCTTCCCCAACAGCAGTTCATTGCCGATGCTGATTATTGCAGCTTTCATATCAATAGGATTTGGCAAATATCACTCTACGTTTTGATTCCTTACCACAACAGATGCACTTCCCTGCTTCTTCCTTGCTGTCGAATGGAATACAGCGGATGCTAACTTTTAAATCGTTCTTTATCTGTTCCTCGCAAGTCCCGCTTCCGCACCAGTGTGCATTGGCAAAGCCTCCATGAATCTCAGGTTGACCGGTATTCTTGGGTGTAAAATACCTGTAGAATTCATCCTTATCATCAATTTCCACGGTATTCTCTTCCCGGAAAGCTAGTGCCTGTTGGTAATAAACTTCCTGCATTGCTGATAACGTTGTTGGGATATATTCGGCAAGCTGCTCTACCGCCACTGCTTCCTTATCGCGGGGTTCCTGGTCTCTGCGGGCTACCATCACGGTATTCTGAGCAATGTCACGGGGTCCGATCTCAATTCTTAAGGGAATCCCTTTTTTTATCCAATACCAGTTTCTCTCACTGGAAGTAAGATCTCTATCATCCAGCTCGATATATATCTTCACGCCTTCAAAGCTAAGCTGCTTCAATTGCTTTTCCAGGTCTTTGGCAAAAGTCATCACTTGTTCATGTTCTTCTTCACTGCGGTAGATAGGAATAATCACCACATGAGATGGTGCAATCTTAGGAGGTAAAACCAAGCCGTTATCATCGCTGTGCGCCATAATCAAAGCCCCTATCAAGCGTGTAGATACGCCCCAGGATGTTGTCCAAGCATACTCAAACTCACCACTGCGGCTTTGGTATCTAATCCCAGAGGACTTGGCAAAGTTCTGCCCCAGGAAGTGTGAGGTTCCCGATTGCAATGCTTTCTTATCCTGCATCATCGCTTCTATACAGAAGGTGGTAACGGCACCGGGGAATTTCTCGGATTCAGTCTTCTCCCCTTGTATCACAGGAAGTGCTAAGAACTCTTTGGCAAAGGTAGCATACACCCCCAGCATTTTACGGGTCTCTTCCATAGCCTCTGCTTCCGTCTCGTGCACGGTGTGCCCTTCCTGCCACAGAAACTCCGCAGTGCGCAGGAACAAACGGGTACGCATTTCCCAGCGCACGATGTTTGCCCATTGATTTATCAGTAAAGGCAGGTCTCTGTATGAGGACACCCACTTCGCAAAAGAAGCTCCTATTATAGTCTCGCTGGTGGGACGCACAATGTAAGGCTCAGTTAACTCACCTGCAACCTTAAGTCCTCCAGCTCCATCCGGTTCCAACCTGCTGTGCGTAACAATGGCACATTCCTTGGCAAAACCCTCCACATGCTCAGCTTCCTTTTCAAAATAGCTCTTGGGAATAAAGATAGGGAAATAGGCGTTACGATGTCCGGTTTCGCGGAACATGATGTCCAAAGCACGTTGAATGTTTTCCCATATCGCATAGCCCCATGGTTTTATCACCATGCAACCGCGTACATCGCTGTTTTCTGCCATATCGGCAGCTTTTATTACTTGCTGATACCACTCAGCGTAGTTTTGTTCTCTAATCGGCACTATGGCTGTCTGCTTATTCTTGCTCACGTAATCTCCACTATATTGTTCTTATTGCATAAGGATAGTTTGGAAGCGATCTTATATTGCTATACACACACCTATCCATAATGCTGTGAAGGAACCAAGGATGTTAACAAGCAAATATTGTCAATGCCAAATGAACCCGGTACTACCCTGATATTTGGTTTGAAAGCTGCCAATAATATGGAGAGTTCACTATGAAAGTAACATGAAGTAGAATCAATCCTAAAGAGGCTTCCAATATCACAGCCCCCAAACTCCTTAGGCAAAGAAATCATTGAATTCCGTGCTTAGCAACTCCTTAAGTTGATGGATGTTATTGTTTCTAAGGTAAGCAAGGGCGAAAACAGGATTAGTTTTGTGGTTCAGATGCACATAATCCAAAACTTCGCTATTTCCAGAAAGTCGTTGAATAAATTCCTCATGCTTGGGTTTTTGCACCTCCAAGTGTGCATCTTTACCGTTGTAAGCCAGAATCCAGGCATAATTTTGTTGTTTTCTAAACTGCCAGATTGCAGACCAATCTACAGGTTTATCATCAAAATAGGCTGTAATTGGATGAAAATCATAGCTATGGAAAGTTAGATCTGCCAATCCAAATCCTCCATAACGCATTGGGTTTAGCTCGATGGGAACCATAACCCCTGCTTGCTGTTTAAATTCTGCATGAATCGGAAAGCTTTTCAAATTCAACACCCCATTCAGTTCCGTAAAAAAGCTGATGAAGGTCTCCAGGTAGAGGTCGAAGATGTCCTTATTAGTGTAATACATCAGATGAAAGTATTCCGGAATCACCGGTTCCGGGTGGAAGTAAATGTTCATAATGGCTGGCTTACCCTGTTCATCAAAGAACATATCTACTGCATATTCATCACCGGTAATGAATTCTTCAATAATGTATTCATCTTTGCTGAGGATAGATTCGGGAAAGAACTTAGCGTTGGATTCCACCTCCAGATTCATTTCATAGGCTAACCTACGTAAATCCGTATCTTTGTCTGCAATGCGAACTCCCGTCCCGAAGAAGCCTTTAAGAGGTTTGATTACAACTTTCTTATCTCCAAGCTTCAAGCTTGGAATATCTGCCAATGATGCTTTAGTGTAGTAGAAATCAGGATAAATAGAGCTTAGAACTTCCCGGCAGAAGTACTTATTCTTCAGTTTATCAATCCCGGCAACATAGCTTCTATCCTGCATTCTGTCCATTACAATGCTTAGTGAGGTTTCGGAAGGAACATATACTTTATCAGATGAAGCAAAATATACTTCGCTTTTATCCAGCTCTTCGCCGCTCATCGCAAGAATATCATGCCTCTGGGCTAGTTCTTCGATGAATTTACTATTGTAGGTGTTTCCAGTAATTATGTAGTTCATTACTCTCTGTGTTCCTATTTAAATACCATTTAGCGGGTTGATTTATTGGCTTACTGTCAAATGTGTATGCTCAACCATTGAGAATAATCAAGGCAAGCCACTTCAAGCCAGATCTGACGCTCTTAGCGCTCTTTCCCCTTACTTCTCCGCCTCAGATTCGAACCGGATTTCATCGGGGGTTGAACTGGCAAAAGCCCGATGAGCTCATGGTCAGATACCTTGCGGCTCTGCTTTGGAAAGCAAGGAAGCTGTAATCTGTTTACTTCAAATCAGTATAAAGTATGATTTGTAAATCCTAATTGAGCTCAATTTTAAAAGCATAAGTAATGGGAGATCTAACCATAAATCTCCAGCTTGTCATCTCTTGCCGAATTGATGAAACAAACTCAGGTGAAAACGTTCCTGAATCCACTGATACTTCCGGATTCGGAACAGTCCCTTTGTCGTCTATGGCTAGCTTGATAAGCAAAGTCCCCTGCGATGAGTTGTTTAGCTTTTCCTGTTTATACAGGTTGCGCAGCTGAACCTGGCGCATACTTACCACATTCTTTACATGCTCTAAGTCTGTTCTTTGTTTTTCAGCTTTGGCTGCAGCGATCTCTTCAAATGTTTTTTCGATTACGACAGGGGTTACTTTCTCTGCCGGTTTTTCTGTAGGCTTGGCAACAGGCTTTGAGGTAGGTTTCGCAGGTTGCGGAGCTGCGCAGGAAGAGAATAATAAAAGCATCGCTCCAATTAATACTATAGTATAAAGGGCTGGTTTCATAGGTTACTCCTTTAATCTTGTGTTATGTATCACCCAGGTTAGCTTAAGTTAAGTTCCTCAACTTTTAGCTACCCCAATACAAATCCTATTTCCAATAGTTTAAGTCAAGTTAAATAAAAGCCAAATTATACTTGACTTATGCATGCTATCCAAAAATTGACTTTGCGCAGAGTAAAAAATAGAGTTAAGAAATGAATAAAGAATTCTTCAGACCAATGATCCTTATAGCACTAACCGCTGTTTTAGTTGGAGTGCTGGCGATGATAATCCCCGCGTGGGATAATGGTGTCGTGCCTATTAAGAAGCTTCACTGGTTTGAGCATATTACGGGACAGCAACCTGTTGCCGTTGCCGATACAATGTTGGCGGAGGATGCTACCATTATAGAAAGTGATCTTATCCCCATAAAGCCTTTTATCCGCAAGCTTAACAACCCCAATGCGGGGTTACGCATAGCCTACTTTGGTGATTCTATCATTGAAGGTGATTTGATTACGGCAAGGCTGAGGCAGGAATTGCAAGCCACCCATGGAGGAAGTGGGGTTGGCTTGGTTCCCATCACTTCTATAGTCTCTGGTTTTAGGCAAACTATCAAACACAGCTTTGCTAAGAACTGGGAGAACCTGTCTTTTATGAGCACACATAACAGTGCTGCTTCGCTTGGCTTTACCGGTTACACTTTTATCCCTCGTAATTACTATATAGCTGAGAAAGCTATTGAACCAATGAAGCTGGATAGCCTGGCGGTGATGGACAGTTCCCTTGTTGCACCAGCCAAGCCACAAAAGCAGAGCACCAGATATTATGTAAATACCAGTCCCTGGGTAGAATACGCAGCAGCCGGCATTGCTGGTGGAGCACCGTCTTTTAGTAACATCAGACTATTCTACAGCATGGCTTCTGATAGCAGCTTTGTAAATGTATCAATGGATGGTTTACCCGCCCAAAAGAGGCGTCTAAATGCCGGTTCAGGGGTGCAAGTGCTTAACCTCAGTCCTGCTACCCCCATCAAAAAGATTAAACTGGTGTTTTCTGCTTATGATCCTATTCATGTATATGGAGTTAGCTTCGATGAGCCCAGGGGAGCTTATGTGGATAACTTCCCGATCAGGGGATACAGCGGGATGTTTTTCCAGCGTATTCATAGTGAAGTGTTGAAAGGTTTCCACAAACACCTGAATTATGACTTAATCATTTTGCAATATGGGGAAAATGTATCTAATCCCAAGATCAAAGACTATAGCTATTACGAGAAAGGAATGAAACTAACCATTAAGCATATTCAGGATGCCCTGCCGGGAGTTCCGATCCTTTTGATTAGTGCGCATGACCGCAGTATCAAGCTTAATGGGAGCTACCATACCTCACCTGATATACCCTATCTGGTAAAGACCCAAAGCAAGGTTGCACAGGAAATGAAGACAGGCTTCTGGAATCTCTTTGCTGCCATGGGCGGAATTGATTCCATGCCTACTTACGTTGCCCATAAACCTGCTTGGGCGGGCAAGGATTACACACACTTCACCCGTAGCGGGGCTGAGAATGTTGCGGTAATGCTTTACAACTATCTTAAGGGATCAGATTGAAGCAGCGCAACATTATTTTCCTATTTATTCTAAGCTTGTTTTTCATGCTGATCCTGAACACCTCAAGTGCCCAGGAAAGCAACGAAACTAACTATATGGATGAATTGTTCAGCGAAGAAGAATACCCTCCCGATATGGATACTCTGGAAGAATTTATCCAAAGCTATTACCTGCTTTTGGACAGTAACGAATACCTGAAGCGATTTAAGTTCATCAATCATGAAGATAACCGCTTTCAGAATGACAGTGAAACCATGAAAGGCTTCTATGAGAAGTTGATGCAGCTCCGCAGCGGTTTACGTGATAGAGTAAGCATCTACCAAATCGGCGATTCTCATATCCAATCCGGCTATTTCTCGGGAACTGCACGTTCCTCTTTGCAGAAGTATTATGGCAACGCAGGCAGAGGCTTGGTATTCCCCTTACGTTTGGCGGGCACAAATCAGCCGGATGACTATCGTATTGCTTCAACCGGTGGTTTCAGCAGGAACAATAATAACCGGGGCTTATGCGGCTATGCGCTTAACTCCAATGGCAACAGCTCTATGGAGATTAGCACAAACAATTTCTTCAGCACCGATAACAGCTTCGATAAGATAAGCACGATAAGCTCACTTCCGGGCTTGAAAGCGGAACTAAAACAAAACCCAAAAAATGACATAGATGTTAGTTGGGGGGATTACCGCTACACCTCTGCTGCATTGGAAAAACCTCTAAGCAACTTAAACCTTACCCTAAAAGGCGAACCATCTACTTTGTATGGGCTGTTGTTGGAAAAGACACAGCCGGGCTTATTGTATCACTCCACCGGTATAAACGGAGCAGGCTTTTATAACCTGTTGGATTCTCCCCGAATCTTCGAGCAAATAGGTATTCTTAAGCCTGATTTAATTGTAATCTCTTTAGGGACAAACGATGCTCAGGGTCGTTATCGCAACGAACAGTTTAGCACCAACCTAAACAACTTTATGCACTTGCTAAGGAAGTCCAACCCGGATACTCCCGTGCTTTTCACCCTACCACCCGATTCTAATAAACAGGGCAAGCACAATGCCGATCTTGCCAAAGTTGAAAAGACGATGATAGCCTATGCAAAAGAGAATGACTGCGCTTGGTGGTCATTAAGCGAAGTTATGGGCGGAAAAGGCAGCGTGAGCAAGTGGCGCAAAGAACAAATGGCTTCCAAGGATTTGCTGCACTACACTCCCAAAGGCTATATGTTGCAAGGCTACCTGTTCTACCAGGCATTCGTGAAAAGTTATAAGAGATACAGCGAAAATACAGACTCCAAGGATTGATTTGATGCACATGTTTTCAAACATACTATCCGCTTTAACATATGATGCTCATATGCCACTACTATTCAACAGCACGTTCTTTCTCTTCTTCTTCATAGTGATTCTGTTGTTCTACCCCTTTATCGTGAACCGGGTAAAAGTCCGCACCTGGTATCTGATGCTTATCTCTCTCTATTTCTATTATAAGACCAGTGGTGCCTTTGTATTGCTCCTGGTAATCACTTCTCTGGTAAATTACGGTTTGGGTTCCGGCATCTACCATGCAAAGAGCAAAGGTGGGAAACGTTCTTTTCTACTGCTAAGTTTGCTATGGAACCTCGGCTCTCTCGGTTATTTCAAATATACCAATTTCATCCTCACCACCATAAACCAGCTTACAGGTGGTCAGCTCCCGCTTATGGACATATTTCTGCCCGTGGGGATATCTTTCTTCACTTTCCAAACCTGGAGCTACACCCTTGATATCTATTTTGGCAAGCTAAAGCCCATCACCAGCTTCGCTGATTTTGTATTCTTCGTTTCCTTCTTCCCACAGTTAGTTGCGGGACCTATCGTTCGTGCCTCATACTTCATCCCCCAGATCCACAAGCATGTTAAATTGGACAATGATACCATCGCCAGAGCACTGGTGTTGATCTTTGCTGGCTTATTGAAAAAAGGGGTTATTGCAGATTACTTATCCATAAACTTCGTGGATAGAGTGTTCGATAATCCCGCCTTGTTTTCCGGTGCAGAAAACCTGCTGGCAGTTTACGCCTATGCCATGCAGATATATTGCGATTTTAGCGGATACTCCGACATCGCCATCGGTCTTGCAGCCTTACTGGGATTCACTTTACCTGTAAATTTCCTTTCACCATATCGTGCCACCAGTGTAACCGATTTCTGGCGCAGGTGGCATATCTCTCTTTCGACATGGCTTCGTGACTATTTATACATTCCCTTGGGTGGTAACAAGAAGGGCAAACCAAGGCAATATGCAAACCTGATGATAACCATGTTATTGGGTGGCTTGTGGCATGGAGCTTCATGGAACTTTGTGTTTTGGGGCGGTCTGCACGGCTTGGCACTCGCCTTTGATAAACTTGTGCTGAACATCCGTTTCCTGCAAAACCGGTTCATGAAAGCAGTTGGGGTTATCCTCACCTTCCACTTTGTCTGCTTCTGCTGGATTTTCTTCCGCTCTCCCGATTTTGCCAATGCATGGTTAATTATCAGCCGCATATTCACGGTTTTTAACGGTGCAATAGTCTGGCAATGGATAGCAGAGTATCGGCTGGTTGCCATCCTCATGGCAGCGGGTTATCTTTTCCATTGGATGCCGGATAGCATTGAGTTTAGTTTCGAGAAACTGCTGCGCAAAACGCCGATCGTGCTCCAGTCGCTTATGCTGGCTGTGGTGATCTGGATTCTTTTCCAGGCACGCTCTGCGGATATTCAGCCGTTTATTTACTTTCAGTTTTAAGCATAGCGTAGTTTCCTATCCTGTTTGATGAGTTCTGCGCTATCCAAGAAGGATATATTATGCCATACCGATTACAACCAACCTTTCAAACCTACTCCTGGGGTGATGATAGCTTTATCCAAAACCTATGTTCCATGGAAGACCGTGAAGGAACCCCGCTAGCAGAAATGTGGCTGGGTGCCCATCCCAAAGCTCCTTCCACGATAGAAATAGCAGATAAACAACTCCCACTGGATGAATACATTGCTGCTAATCAGGCTGCCATCTTGGGCGAAGCCAAGGACATCTTTGATGGTGCTCTCCCCTTTCTGCTAAAGGTTCTGGCTGCCAAAGAGCCGCTCTCCATCCAGGTGCATCCCGATAAAGCCACAGCCGAGCTTGGCTTTGCCGAAGAAAACAACCTCGGTATCGCTTTGGATGACCCCAAACGCACTTTTAAGGACACCAACCACAAGCCAGAGCTCATGTGTGCATTAACCGACTTCACTGCCTTATGCGGCTTCAGAGCTTATGCAGAGATAATATCCAACATCACCTCATTCAAGCTTAATCATATCTGGGAAGCCTTTGCGGATTTCTCTGCTAATCCCGATGCGGTTACGCTGCAAGGCTTTTTCCATGATATTATGACCTCGGATGAGCTGCAATTACACGAAGTTGTAAACCGCATTGTCCATTTCTCCCCCGCTGCCGGGACGGAGCTTGCTGAGCTTAAGGAAGTATGCCTGAACCTGATGGAAAAGTATCGTTATGATGCGGGAGTGGTATCGCCTTTGCTGCTAAATTACCTAAAGCTAAAAGCTTTCGATGCTATCTATATAGAAGCCGGCATATTACACGCTTATCTGAATGGTGCGGGACTGGAACTGATGGCGAATTCGGATAACGTGATCCGGGGCGGTCTTAGCCCCAAGCATATTGATCTGAAGCGGCTTTTTGCCATCTCTAACTTCAATCCTTACCAGGTTTGTTGGGTACAGGTGCAGAAGCATGATGTTTTTCGTTACAGCTATCTCACCCCCGCAAAGGAATTTAGCCTTAACCTAATCGAGCTGAAAGGGCAGTATCAATTACCTTCTGCCAATAAACCCCGCATTCTTCTATGCCTGCATGGAACCTTCAATTGCTGTGATGATTTGATTTTAAGCATGGGAGAAGCGGTGTTTTGTGCGGCGTCTGAAGAGGTTGTTCTTACGGGTAAAGCACTGGTAGCAGTTGCTTCCGCGTAACTCCCACATTCTTCTTACTTCATTTACTGTTGCATTTCTACCCCTTCACTACAGCTTAAGCATACTAGGTATTGTAAGCTATCTAATTGCATAGAGTTCGCTCCTAATTCCTATGCTAAGTGGTCAGACACTAAGGGTCTGCCCTGCCCCCTCCCTTGCTTTCATTGCCCTGTCATCGCCCTCTCATTGCCCACAAAGAGGGCAATGGGTGGGCAATGCTACCGCTATTGCTGCATGTTTCCAGTTAGTTATGGTATGCTTGCGGACAGGAGCAGCTAAAGCAAACCTCACCTTAACCTCTCTTTGTGAGGTTAAGGTGAGGTTTGATAGAGGTTAAGAAGCAAGGAATATGGGGAGAAAAGTATCCTATGAATTTGATGTGTACTAGCTAATCACAGCTTTGCGTATGGCTTTGGAAGGTGGAATCAGCTTGATGCCCATGGAATTCACTTGCATTATAAACTTCTCCAGTGCTTCAAGCTTAGCGCGGTTATGGCAGTGAGTAATCACCACAATTGGCTCGTTTCTGCCTTTGTATTTTGCCAGCCCCTGGATCTTGTTAATAATGGTAGCATCCGTCACATCCGGAACATCAAGAAACACATCACGTTTCAGGGTTTTCTTATCCAGTGCTGAGGCTACGGAGGGAACCTCGCTTTTTGCCGTGGTGGCACTATCTACAAAGAACATATCCAGATTATCAAGCTGCTTGATTACTGCGGTCATTACATCATAATCAGCCGTGGCACCGCTTCCCATATGATTATTGGCAGCTATGGCTTTGGGCATTTGGGAGTGGAAATCCGCTACTAAACTACGTATCTCATCGGGCTGCATACCCTTTTTAATGTAGCGTTTCCCTGGGTTTGCATCACCCTCTGCTTGCATAGGGATGTGGATAAGGATTTCGTGATCGGTCTGATGCGCCAGCTTAGCACTGGCTTCGGTATTCGGTAAATCTGGTAGTATGGCAAAAGCTACTTCGGAAGGCAGTTTGGAGAAGTCGTTTAAAAGTTCACCCCCGGTCTGACCAAAATCGTCGATAATAATAACCATATCAGGCAGGTCGTCACTCTTAGACCAGGTGTATTGGTAGGCACTAATCACACTCAGATTAGGGGTTTTGGACTTGGTGGTATCAGGTTGGGCTTCTGTCTCGGAAGGTTCGCCATAAGCTTCCTCAGTGCTATGCTCATTATATTGCTCACTCTCGGTTTCAGGCTTACCTTTGCAACCGAATAGCAACAGAAATGCGATCAGCAGCAGGATTAGGGGTTTCTTTTCCACGATATCTTGTCTCCCACAGTAATGTTAAGTTTCTTTGCCAAGCCGGCGTTGATTTCCAGGACATAGCTATTGGGTTTTTCGGGGGTAATTCGCTCTTCGCTGAAAGGTTGGGCGTTTTCCACGATCTGTAAAACTGTTTCATCTGCACTCATAAATAGCATATCAAGAGGCAGATAGGTATCCTGCATCCAGAACTCGTAGTAATCCAATTGCGGGAAGATGAAGAGCATGCCTTGGTCGGGTTCCATAGATTCGCGGTTTTTCAAACCCCGCATAACCTCCTCTTGGTTTTCCACAATCTCGATCTTGAAGGTTGCCTTTACCTTGGTATCTTGTCCAATAATATCCAACATGCCATCGTGCCTGAACACGTATTTGATTTCTGCTTTCTCGGGGACACTCTCAGGCTTGCCCTTACAGCCAAACCCAAGGCTGATGATACATACCAATAAACAGGTTACTAATGTGCGATACATGTTTACTATCCTTTTTTGGGGAAGAGCTTCATCTGCAAGTGAGTAGCACATTTACCCACACTCACTTTCTTGTTCTCACCTGTGCAGCTCTCACCTACTTGTTCTCACTTACTTATTTTAGAACTATCTTCTTAGTCTGGATGCCATCGGAGCTTTGTAAACGGCAAAGATAGATGCCGGAACCAAGTTCAGCACCATTAAAGATAACACTGTGCTCACCGGATTTTACGCTTGAGTTCAAAACGGTCTTAATCAACTGCCCTTTGAGGTTATATACGCTGATTGTGACGGGGGTGTTGTCCTTTGAAACTCTGTAACGGAGCATCGTTTCGCTAGTAAAGGGATTGGGGTAATTGTTTAGTAGTTGCGTGCTTAATGACGGACTTTGGACATCAGAGACCTCAGACCCGGAACCAAAAGAAAAGTTCTGGAGCACATGGCCGGTAGTGGGAACACTAACATTGGCGGTTTGGGAATCATAGCCATCCACTGTAACAGTAATCTGGTAGTTCCCCGGCAAGAGCAGGCGGTGATAATCACCCACATCAGGATCTGTATGCATGGGATTATTGTTACCGCTAACAGAGATGCTTGCAAATAAGGGAGCACCTGTTGCAGTAGTTACCATGCCCTTCACTCCGTTTTGGGAGAATTCGATATATCTAAGCAGGGATTCCTTGTTCATGTTCCAGTAGCTGGGAAGCTGAGATGAGGGAGGCCACATGTTGTTGCCAATCTCAGCAGTTATATCTATACAATCCGTGTAACCATACAGCCAATCCTGCATGCTACCTGTAATCACATACCATTGTGCACCGTTGGTAATACCATGCTCAAACTCATCGCTGTTATATAGACTTGTGTGAGGACGGGTGTAGGTTAAGGACATTTCCTGTAACAAGGCATCATCAGGAGCAAGGGAGTAGGTATAATCCCAGGGGTAATTTATTACCAGTGCACCTCCATGAAAGTTCATGGAGAGGTTAAAGCTGTGGGCTTGCGAGAAGTTCATCATGGCTACATTCTCTTGCCCCCAGGCATTTCCATCCGGGTGCTGGTTACCAGAGGGCATGGGAAAGTTCCTGTTAAGATCTATACCATTGGCATTGAAGCAGCATAACCATCGGGATTAAACATCGGGCATATCCATATCTCCGTGTTGTTAACGATATCGGTGATGCGAGGAGTTATAGCATATTCACTGGTAAGAAGCTGAATAAGGCGGATTAGCATTTCGTAACCGACAACTTCATTACCGTGAATACTGCTGGCATACTTCAGTTCCGGCTCGAACTCTTCCACTGCCACATTATCGGATATCTTCATCATATATAAGGGACGGTTTTCCACGCTGGTGCCAAACTGAACCAATTGGCATATCTCGGGATACTGGGCTGCTGTATCTTGCATGAAGGTTTGGTATTGAGTAAGGTTATAGTATGCACGGGTGGAGTCCTTGGGAGCAGCGTCATATTCTCCGGGCTTCGACATGGTGATGGCGTTAAAACCATTTGCCTTTAATCTTTCATGCTCCTCTGCGTTACGCACGTAGGCAATAATAGAACCTGTTTTACGGTTAACCGCGTCCACGCTAATACGCATGGCTTCAATGGTTTGGGCATCGCTATCCAAGTTCCAGCTTTGGATATAAACCGGATAGGCAAACCATGCACAGGTAAGCAGGGCAAAGTATATGCCGAGATATAAGCGTTTCATTTTAGTTCCTGAGTATTATTAATAAGCTACGTTGTGCATAAACCATACCGAAACACAACAAAAATGCCAGGTGGACAGCGACACATGACTGTGATTGCTTAATGCTGCTTCATTCCTGATCTGACATGGTTCACAAGCAGCCATTGCGCTGGACCTGGCGTGCTCATGCTTTTTACAGGTGGTATATCTGTCAATCAAAAACGGAGGTTCAGGTTTAGAGAGCTACGCCAGTCTAATACTTCTGTGGTTTCGCCATAGGGTGAGATGGACAGCTCCACCAGTGAAGCGTTGTTGAACTGCCAGGCAATGCCAAACAACAAGCTATACTCCTGCCAAGTACCCCATGTGTACTTGGGTGTAAGAGTCCAGTGAAGGGTTTTTATATCATGCCTTAAGCTTATAGCAGCAGTATAACGGCGGTTCTTGGTATGGAGGCTGTAGTAGTCTGTTACCTCATCTGCATACTGGTTTTCTTCAAAGGCATAGTTCATGTCTATCAGCAGAGCATTGTCAGGGCTACTCCTGAAGGGCAACTTTAACCAGCGGATGTCACCGGAACGGGCAATAAAGGGGTAAGTGTCGCATATCAGGTTATATTTATAGGCTACCTGCCGGTAGAAGGTATTTGCCTTACCCGTTTGAGCTCAATATATATAATCGTTGTAATCTGCCTTCAATTGATATGCCTGAAGCAGAGCAATGCGGTCTCCAAGGATTATCTGGCAATCGGGCAGGATGCTAAAGCTGGTTATGTTCCGGTTATTAGCAGAGAGAATAGAATTGATGTAAACATCCTCACTTTGCGAGAAGCCAAGCCACATGCCTATTTTAATGCGCTCGTGCCAATAGTGCTTCCAACCAATGCGATAGCTACTTGTTAGCAGATCATTATCATAATTGTGATCATCACTTGGGTAGCTGGTTGCCTGGATATCCAGGCTGGCAGAAACGATAAGCGAATCTGAATCCAGATATTCCCAAACAATACGGTTTTCCAAACGACGTGCTTCTACAAGCCTGTTGTTTTTGGTGTTCTCATATTCGCGCTTGTTTACGCTTTGGCTAAAGCTGCTTGCCAGGATAATGCTGGGAAGCAGGGCGTAATCCACCCCTATCGTGCTTAGGTTGTTTGTCTCTGTATTGTTGCGGGTTGTGTTCTGTTGATAATCCACTTTAGACTTGTAAAAGGTATCCGTGAAAGAGATAACAAAGCTTTCAGCCGGAAGATACTGCAGCGTCCCGTTAAAAGCAAGCCTATCGCGCTTCTGAGCATCACTCAAGGTGTAATAACTATAATGCATCTCTCCTGCCGGAGCATTGAGCGTGTAGATATCATCACTACGTTGGGTTACGTTTATGTTGGTATCAAGAATAAGATTGTTGGTAAACAGGTTTAGATATGCGCCTATCCTGCCTGATTCAAATGCTTCCCAGGCAAGCTTCTTTCGCTCTGCACCCGCTGAAACGCCACCTTGAAATGCACCCAGTTCTGCTGCATAATGCCCGTCAGAACCAAACCACCACCCATCACTGGATAAACGGCTATTATTCACATACCGGTCTTGCTCGTTACGCAGCAGCACGTTGCTAAACACCGAAACCGCCAGGCTATCCAATGGCTGCACCGTTAACTGATATCCCAGAGAAGCAGTTTTATTCACATAAGGTGATGGCTCAAGCTCGCTGGCATCATAGATGGATTGATAGTCCGTATGAAAGCTGTGTTGCAGCAATTTCTGAGAGATATTGAACCCCAGCTTAAATTCTGAATTCTTACTTTCCTGATTGAAGTTCAAGCGGTTTTCGATGCTGCTTTGCCCGCTTATATCCA
>CAYSGM010000066.1:0-15146 GCA_964430595.1 uncultured Candidatus Cloacimonas sp. | reverse complement strand
GCACATAACCGATTATTCTCTGGGGTAGCTCTTTGCCTTTCACGTTAATCATGTACTGTGCAGCAAACAAGAGGGCAAGGAAGAGGACAGAAACGCCCCCCACAATGCCAAGTGCAGCACCGGAGCTAAGCTCCGAGGGTAACTTGATAACGCTGGTACGAAAAGCAATAAGCATAGGAGTAGCAAGTGCCAGGGCAAGAAGTACTCCCCCCACAATCTTATTAAAGAGATTAGAGGTGCTTTGCGTCAGTTCAAAATGCCGTTGGCGTTTGCGCATCAGGAAGTACATAATAGCAATCACCGCTATAAAGAAACCTGCATAGGCAAGTACCATCACCGGACGCGAAGTAATCATTCCCATCAGAGACAACATCGCCACAAACAGGATCAAACTGGCAATCTGTTTTATTTTGAACAGAGTATCGGACATGGAAACCTCCATGGTTTATTCTTGTTCTTTTTCTATCACAAAGCTTAGTGTGCAGCTAACTTCCTTGTGCAAACGCACAGAAACAGATAGCTCTCCCAGCTCCTTGAAGTGCTTATCCATGCCAAGCGCACTCTTATGAAGAGTAATCCCTTTTTCATTTAAAGCATGGACAATATCGTTCTCGGAAACTGATCCAAACATGCTGCCATGTTCATCAACTTTGCGCACGAAGACCAATTTAGTTGCAGCTATTTTTTCGGCAAGGTTTTTTAGTTCTGCAAGCAATTTTTGTTCGTCTTCTGCCAGCTTACCCTTAATCGCGCCAAGCTTCTTCATGTTTATGGGTGTAGCATAAATAGCATAGCCTCTGGGAGTTAGATAGTTACGGGCAAAACCGCGGGCGACATTTACTACATCACCTTGGTTGCCAACTTTTTCTATGTTTTTCAGCATAATAACTTTCATGCCGTGATTCCTCCAGGAATTTCATTTCGTTTGTTCAGCCACATATCAGCAAAGCCAAGCAGGACAAGCAGGATATGCGCATACAGTATGATTACTAACATAAAGATGCCAAGGACAATGCGATTGGCAAATACAAAGCCAAGCCTCTGCCACACTACTGATACACCCTGTAAGAAGGGTATAACGCACAGTGCCAGCAGGGCATTCAGGAAAAGCATCTTCGTTTGTTCAAACAAGTACAAAGGGATAATGGCGATGATTAGCAGATTGTAGAGACTTGGGAAATTAAAGCTGGAAAGCAATGAGGGTATCTTCAACAGCTTTTGGAATAGCAAGTATCCCATTGCCAAGCCTATGCTTTGCGTTATAATCCACACTGAAGGCAGAACTGCTTTCCATAGTGGTAACGCTTCTGCAAACATCGTATTATCCAACATTGACGGCAACTGTGCTTGTAACATTTCCAACCCCTGATCAAACACCTGTAATTGATACACCCCAAACAGCCGATAGCGGATAAAGCCATAAGCTAACAACCCAAGATTTGATATCAGGAGTGCTTCACTTAGCTTTTTTCCAGCCTTTAGCATGTAGAGGAAGATCAGGCTTACCATACCGACCGCAAAGATAGCATCAAGTGCCATTACTTGCGTGCCGGGATTAGCATCCAGCATTAGCAGCGCAAGCGGGAGCGGAAAGAACATCAGCAAAGCTTTAATGGGATTTGCCATGCTCAGTGCAACCGTCTTGGAGCTGTATGCAAGCAGCAGGATTAACCCAAGAAAAGGGTTCATAACTGCCAGGATGCTGATTATCAGGGGGTATAGAAACATCTACTCTATAACGTAAGGAATTAGAGCCATTTGACGGGCACGCTTAATCTCGGCTGTCAGCTTGCGCTGGTGCTTGGAGCAGGTGCCGGTGAGCCTTGCAGCGTCTATTTTACCTACATCAGATGTGAACTGGCGCATGATATCCAGGTTCTTGTAATCTATCTGGATTTCCTTATTCGCGCAGAACTTGCAATATTTCTTGCGGGTGAATTTCTTCTTTCTATCGGTCATGTTCATTTTTCATTACTCCTTAAAATGGAACGTCGTCGCTAGTGGCACTATGGGGAGCGGATTCTTCCGGAGGAAGGGGGACATCACTATCATGAGAAGCAGTGCTACCATCTTCACGGGGTTTCCATTCCAGGTTGTGGAGGTTTTCCACTATCACTTCATAGCTTTTCCGAGTTTGGTTATTCTGGTCAGTCCAGCTACGGGTTTCTAATCTTCCTTCAACTATTAACGGGCTGCCTTTATGAGTTTGATTGGCAACAAATTCTGCCCACTTACTCCAAGCAATGCATTCAATCCAGCTTGTGGAAGTCTGCCACTGGTCTGATTCATCTTTGTAGCTACGGTCGCTGGCGAGTACGAAACGAACGACAGGAGTTCCCTTAGGGGTGTATTTTAGCTCTATATCGTTACCAATTCTACCGCTGACTATAATCTTATTGATACGCGGAAGTTTGAGATCAGCCATCTTTCCCCCTACTCACCACGGGCAACAAACATGTGGCGCATGATGTTTTCGTTGATGTTGTAAAGGCGTTTCAGGGTCTTTACAACCTGGCTGTCCAGCTTGAAGTAGTTTACATAGTAGTAAGCTTCCTGAACCTTGTTAATGGGGTAGGCAAGCATTCTTCTGCCCCAGGGATCGGTCTTGATGATCTCTCCGCCGTTTTCCACAATTTGTGCCAGAATGCTATCATTCAGGCTGTTTGCTTCGTCGGCATTAAGACGTGGTGATAGTATCACCATCAGTTCATAATCCTTCGTCATTACTTTCCTCCTTTGGACTAATGATTCCGGCGCGCTTTGCCCCGGAATAGGATTTTTTCCATGTACTATAATCATTCAACATACTGTCGAAATCATATTTGATATAGGTGTCAACAAACTTGCCGGCAAGCTCCAGAACGGGGTTAAACAGCACCCATTCCGCTTCCGGTATCTCGCTCAACACATAATCTGTTACCGATATATCGGGATTGCGTCCGATACCTATCCGTATGCGTTTTAAATCGCTGGGCGGTAGCACGGTAAACAGGGATTTCATCCCGTTATGACCGCCATCACCTCCGCCCTGGCGGATACGCAGGACTGTAGGTTCAAGTTCCAGATCATCGTGAATCACGAGTGTTTCGGTAATCTTCCATTTTGATAAAGCTACTTTTAAAGCCTCACCAGAACAGTTCATAAAAGTATTGGGCTTTAAAAGAACCGTATCCTTCAAACACAGATAATCAAATAGCTTATCGTGTGAGAAGCTGTTGCCATGCTTTGCAGCCCATCGCTCCAAGCAGATAAACCCAATATTGTGCCGGGTATTCCGGTATTCAATAGTGGGGTTACCCAACCCGATGATGAGCTTCATACGTGCTTACTTTTTTTCTGTTTCCGCGGCAGGAGCAGCAGGTGTTTCTTCCTTAACAGCTTCAATCTTCTTGGCATGTACAACAGCGATAGTAACATCAGCATGATCGATATAGTGCCAGCTTCCGCTTGGGAGATCACGCACATGCTTGGAATCACCAACCTTCATCTGACTAACATCAAGGCTTAGTTCCTGAGGAATATCTGTTCCTTTGCAACTAACTTTAATAGTACGCATTTGGATATCCAGCATTCCGCCTTCTTTTGTACCAATTGCTTCGCCAACGATAGTGATCGGGATTTCCAGTTCAATTACGGAAGCAGCATCCACAACCATGAAATCAAGATGCAAGAAGTGCCTTCCCACGGGATGAATCTGCTTGTCTTTCAATATGGTATGGTATTTCTTACCGGCAAGCTCGATTTCCCAAAAGCTAACTTCCGAGAAGCTCTTCTTATACATCTGTCCAAATTCCGGCTTTTTTACGCTTATGGATATGCTTTCTGTATCACTTCCATATATCACGGCGGGGATCAATCCGCTGGCTCTCAGATTGGTTAAATCCGATTTTCTAACGGTGTGTCTTGGTTCTGCATTAAGAGTAAATATCATTTATTCCTCCATCTCTCTTTTCTATACTTTACAAGCTGTCCGGCTAACCTGATCTAATCTGCAAGCCGGTAACTTCGTTTTAATCTCGCATATATCCAACAAATCTAAGTCCTATTACCTAAATAATATGCTTATCGATTCTTCGATGTGTATCTTCTTGATCGCTATCGCCAGCATTTCAGCTATTGAAAGTTGGACTATCTTTCCACTGGCTTTCTTCTCATCCGATAGTGCTATAGTATTAGTAATGAACAGTTTCTCTATTGGTGAAGCTTCAAGATTGGCAACCGCATTGCCGCTAAGTACACCATGTGTACAGGCAGCATAGATTCGTTTAACACCCTGTTTTTCGAGGGCAACAGCAACCTTAATAAGGCTTCCCCCCGTATCAATAATATCATCAAACAGGATCGCGGTCTTGCCGTTCACATCACCGATGATATTCAGCAATTCGCTTTTATCGTTATTTCCACTGCGTCTTTTATCACCAATCGCCAGTGAGCAATTCAACCGTTTTGCCAAAGCACGTGCTCTGTTTGCGCCACCAGAATCTGGTGATACCACTACGATATCTTCCATTTGCATGATGCTCTTGAAATAACGAGCAAAGCTGGGTATGGCAAACAAGTGATCCACAGGTATATTAAAAAACCCCTGAATCTGCTCTGCATGAAGATCCACTGTGATAACCCGGTCTGCACCCGCAACGGTAATCAGATCCGCTACCAGCTTGGCGGTTATCGGCACTCTAGGCTGATCTTTCTTGTCAGAGCGTGCGTAGGCATAATACGGGATAACACAGTTTATCCGCTGCGCAGATGCCCTTTTTAAGGCATCAATAATTATCAGCAAGTCCATCAAACTGTCGTTCACCGGATAACTTGTCGGCTGGATAATAAACACATCCGCACCACGCACATTATCATTGATTTTAACAAAGGATTCGTCATTAGAGAATTTAAACAAATCGATATCTCCCAAAGGAATACCGGCATGCCGGGCTACTTCCTCTGCCAAGGGGCGATTTGCATTACCTGTGATTAGCTTAAGCTTTGAAAACACTTCACTTTCTCTCTTGTTGTTCCTTAAATATCCTTTGTCGCCAATAGCGCGTTAACACGCCATCTGCAGTGAACGCAATATCTACCAAAGTAGAATAGATACACATCTCACTGCTTCCCAATTCGGGCAAGTCTTACAAACATTTTGAAAGGCTGCTTTTTGTCAAAGCATATTTATTGATATACTTGCGTATCTTCTTTGTTGCTTCCCTACTTGCACACCTCTATCTGACCTCACCTTGACCTCACAAAGAGTGGTCAAGGTGAGGTCAGATAGGGTAAACGCAGCAAGTATGGAGTTGATAACATATTTTCTTGCTTTGCCTTTCTATAATCAATGCGTAGTTAATAATCTTCATGCTTTCCCATTGCTACATGCAGCTATAGCCCTATCATTCCCCACTCATTCCCCTCTTTGTGGGCAATGAGTGGGCAATGATAGGGCAATGCCAGCAAGAAAAGTAGTAAGAAAATTGAATTAACTGCGGGGAAGCGAATGGGATATTTTAGTCCAATAACCCTTATTAGTAAAGTAGGTGGAGCAGGCTAACAACATGCTTGAGTCAGGAAATATTCCGAAACAGGTTGAGCCACTACCGCTCATCATAGACACCTCAGCCCCGAAAGTATACAGAGAAGTTATGATCTCGTCAATAGCGGGATACACTTTGCGGATACCGGCTTCCAGGCGGTTAAAGCAGCTACCCTTTAAGCAATCTGGGGCGAATAAACACCTATCCTGGATTGAAGGTATTTCTACCAGCTTATAAGCTTCCGAGCTAGAAATGTATAGGTTGGGGTTGATAAGCAATATGTTACCGATTTCCACATCGGGAAGAGGCGTGATCAGCTCTCCCCTATTCTCGCCAAAGGCACAACCGCCTTCCAGGAAGAAATTGATGTCGCTGCCAAACTTAGCGGCTATTTCGTGCATCTCTGTAAGTGATAACTTTAAGTTCCAAAGCTCATTTAATGCGATTATGCAATTGGCTGCATTGCTGCTACCGCCTCCTAGCCCGGCTGCAACAGGTATGTGTTTATCCAGATGGATGTGAAGCCCATCAGATATGCTGTATTTGTGCTTTAGAAAATGGGCTACTTTGGATAGCAAGTTATCGGGGTTTGAGAGAGCAGGATCGTTACAAGACAGGGAGATAGCATTGCCACTATTCACTTCATAGGTGATATAATCACAAAGGTCAATACTGCATAACACAGTATTGACCTGGTGATAGTTATTTGGCAGTTTGCCGATAACCTCAAGAAACAGATTTATTTTTGCGTAAGAAGCGGTTAACATTCTTCTTTTGTTTCTTGGGTACCTCGTCGCCGTAGTAGTAGTAATAGTAGTAGTAATAGTAATAGTAGTTCTGCTTACTATAGTATTTCTGCACGTAAATGCTATTCACTATGATGCCGTCTATCTTTGCATCAATGTTGTCCATGAGCTCTTTGGTGCGCTTGATGATGCCCTTCTCGGTGAAGCCACAACGCACCACTATAAAGGTCATATCTACCTTCTTGGTTAGAATAAGTGCGTCTGTTACTGCTATTATCGGCGGAGTATCGAAGAGGATATAATCATAGCGTTTCTTTAGCTCCTCAATAAGCACATCCGTGCGCGGAGAAGCAATCAATTCGGAAGGATTGGGCGGGACAAAACCGCTGGTGATAATATCTAGATTCGTGATCCCCGAAGCTTTCACCACCTGATCGAGTGAGACGTCCGGATCGATGAGATAATCGCTGGCACCGTTTTCTTTTTCCAAGGCAAACTTGGAATGGATTGTGGGTCTGCGCATATCCATATCTATCAAGATTACCTTGTTGTTCATCTGAGCTAAGGTAATAGAAAGATTAGCGATAGTAGTAGATTTTCCTTCTTTGGGACCGGATGAGGTAATTAGCAGTGTGGTGCTCCCTTCAGCTTTGCGAGCAAGGATGTTTGTTCTAAGGGTGCGGTAAGCTTCCGCAATGGGACTTTTAGGAGCGTAATGCGAAACAAGCTGCATCAGAACATAATGCATGGATCGGGTAAGTTGCTCACGATTTTCGCCTTCTGCTGCTTCTATCATATAGTTGAATTCCTGAAGCTTAGATTCTGATTCACGGATAAGGGGAATAGTGCCTACGATTGGCAAGCGCACATAGGTTTCCATATCTTCCAGAGTCCGAAGCTTTGTATCTAATGAATGAACGATGAAAGCAGCACCTATACCCAAGCCCAAGCCAAGAATAATACCTACCAGGATATTCATGGAAACACGGGGCTTGATGGGAATGGTGGGACGTTCAGCAAAATCGATTATGCGGACATTACCGACCTTCGCTTGCTCTGCTATCTTGGCGTCCTCATACTTTTCCATCATCATGCCATGTATCTTTTCGTCCAGAAGCATGTTTCTGGTTAAACGTGCAAGCTCAAGCTCTGTATTCGGGATTGCTATAATGCGTTGATCGTACATTTCTTTCGTCTGTTCAAGACCATCCACCTTGGCACGTGCCATCTCGAGTTCCAGATTTGCCTGGATTATCTTGCCGAGTAAATCGCTACGTGTGGTTAGGGGGTCATTGTTTACAGATAGAGCAACGAGTTTACGAACTTCAAGGTCCAGGGTGGCTTTGGCATTCTCCATTTCGCGCTTTAACAAAAGTATTTGGGGGTGATCGAGCGGATACTCGTTTTTAGTAACAAGCTTTGTTACCAGCGACTGTGTATCAACGATCTGTTTGCGTAATTCTAGTATATATGGAGCTTTCAGGATATTGTTTACGTCCACCAAAAGTGAATCCTGCTCTCTTAACTGGCGATTTAGCATATCAAGGGATTTTGCTTTAATCGCCTGATCAGTTAATGAAGATTCATAGAGGGCTTCTAGCTCTGATGATTGAATAATAAGCTGTGCTGTTTCTGCAGTTAGTTGAGTTAACTTGTTTAAGTTTTTAAACTCTCGCAAATCGTTCTCTGAACTCTGCAATCTGCGAGAGATTGCGTCCAATTGTGTCTCCAAAAACTCACGGATGGTGGTGAATTCCAAACGGGCATATTGAGTGTTTTGTTGTTGGATTGCCTCTGCAATAGAGTTCACCGCTGCCATAGCCTCGGTTTGATTGGTAGATTCGAAGCTGATGGTCAAAATATCTGTTTCTCGTTTCGATTCTACTTTCATGTTGCTTAAACTGCGAATTGGATCGCCTGATGTATTAGCGGGGAAGGTGTCCCAATCAGGATATTTCTTCATGATATCCCAAGCAAGGCTCATTATAGGTTTACTGCGAATAAGCTCAATCTGATTGTTCAGACTGTTTTTGCCAACCCCTGGAGCAGCTAAGAACATCAAGTCCGTGCTGCCTTTCTGATCTTCCAGTAATACCCTTGCTGACGCTGAGTAAACCTTGTCTTGTCTGGCAGTATAGAACACGGTGGTAACCACAACCAGCGAAAAGACCAACACGATTAGGTAACGATATTGAAGGATTATCCTTAGATAATCCGAGAGTTTTATTTCATCTTGAATAGGAGCAGTATTAGTTTGATTATCCATTTAGATTTTACCCCCTACTTTACGTTTGTAACAAGATTGTAGACACTAAGAGCGATTGCTGCTTTAGAGAGGAAATCAGCTACGCGAGAGAAGGCATAAAAGATTGTTCCGGATATAACCACTGTATCCCCCGGCTGTAATGCAGGGATTAAAGTGCCGTCTCCAGTTTCGAGATACTTTTTAAAGTTTACCCATATCACTTTATTGCCTTCTGCAGATGGGCGAAC
This sequence comes from uncultured Candidatus Cloacimonas sp., assembly GCA_964430595.1. GTDB lineage: Bacteria > Cloacimonadota > Cloacimonadia > Cloacimonadales > Cloacimonadaceae > Cloacimonas. The sequence goes on along the minus strand of CAYSGM010000066.1, from coordinate 6,382 downwards.
CACTCTGATTTTAGAGAGCTTCGCATCCTCTTTTGGTCCCCCAGCCAATGCCAGTAGGGTTAAGAAATCTGTATCATCGGGAACAACATAAAGCCCAGGCTTATATACTTGTCCCAATATATACGTATTCATTTTCAGTTTCTCCACACCGCTGCGAATACCATCATAGGTGTATGCAGAAATGTTCGAAGATGGTGTGTAATTCACCGTCCCTTGGCTGAATAAAGACAAGGCAATCCCCATTAACAGGAGCGCAAGTAATATCCTCTTCACAATATCCTCTTATTCATTTTATGTAATAATCTGTAGTTTGCTGTTATAGTCAAGCTAAATTTGCATCTTCATGCTATTCATGAGTTTGATGTCCAGCCATAATCCATCCATTCTTTGGACAATTGTCATTCAAGATAGAAGGTTCTTTCCTGAGATTCAGAACCCATAAGGATCGGATTATCTGCATCCTGATCGAATGCATCAACTCTCCAACGAATCAAATCTCCCGACTCAACTTCAAGTCCATTTGGGAAAGGGATTTCGTAAACATCAACAGGAACATGAACATTTAAGGGTTCTGTATATAAAAGCTCGCCAAGCTCATTCCAAACAAGCACTCTGAAAGAACTGGCATTTACTCCATAATCTGTCCATTGGAGCTTGAGATTAACTGGTGATACCGTGCTTCCTTCAGCAGGATATTCGGGGTTACACTTATAAAGAAGTGCGTAGGTAACCGTATCAGAGACACTGTAATTCCCACTTCCATCATAGAGATGGATAAAGTATGAATACCAAACCCGTTCAACCCAAGCTGTGTTCTGGTCTAAATAGGACCGGCTGGTAGCAGGAACACCTTGAGCAATTACGACCGGGGTTGGTTCAAAATTCGAGAACCTGTAAACATCCAAGTGTGAAACATCAGTATCAATAAAAGGTTCCCAAGGGATTCTGATAAAATTTCCATCAGGCACTGCATCAATGCCATTGTTGGTGTCGTTTATCTCTATATTTTGCCCGTTCCAAGTTATAGGTTGGTCGCCGGTGTCGCCCAAGTGGGGTCTTAACATTGGTTTTGCTGGAGCATCAGTATCTTGATCCAGTGGATCATCTCCTGAGCAAGAAAACAATGCGATTACAAGGACACAGGCAAGGATAAACAATAGCTTTTTCATAAACTCAGCTCCTTAAAACTGTACTCGCAAGCCCAAACGATTGGTAAGTCCGATGGGATTGGTTATTAATGCATAATCCAACATGACTCCATATAGTCTTACTGTAGCACCACAACTGAAGTTCTTGTCGTAGTATCCGGCTCTGAGATTACCCTTGTTGTTGTAATCCCAATCTATACCATAGTGTTTTGTACCGTTATAGACATAATCGTAATCATATGCAAGGCTAACAGTGGACTTTAACGGTGGTATTGGCTGAACCAAAGCCACTCCAAGCTTCGTATTAAACAAAACTTCATCCTTTATCTCACTAACTGTATTCCAAGATATATCAGTTCCTGCTATGTCCTGAAAGTTTGCTCCGAAATGAAGATCACCAAATTCCTCTTGATCAAAGATAACGGCTAAATCAGTCTTTGCTTTAAAGCCGAAATCCAAACCTGTACCCGTGCCCATGTTTTCCCATATAGACCTCTTAATCAGCTTGATAGTGCCCCCAAAGCTGAAATCAAAGGGGACTTCAAAGAAAAGCCAACCCATGTTAGCGTTATAGTGGAGGTTTTTGGCGAATGAGAATTGGTAAAGATCATCTCTGCTATTGAATTCACTGTCTGGAATCCCTGGTAAGTGATAGATACTGTTGTTAATCCTCTGATCAACGTTTGTCCCCACAAGGTATTCTTCGCTAAAAACCGGGATATCACTAACAGTTAAGCGAGTAATATTGAAGCCAATTGATACCTGGTTTGGAAGTGGCTGAATAAACGTTACATGATCGTAGGAAGCAAGACCTTTGTAGAGAAATGCATGCATGGCAGAAACCTCTGAATTGCGGATGAGGCTTAGTCCAGCAGAATTCCAATACATAGCAGATCCATCGTCTGCTAGGGCTACAAATGCACCTCCCATACCAAGTGCTCGAACCCCTGCACCTATCATCATAAAATCACCTGCATACCTGCCGGCAACAAGCGGGACGCAACATATGATCCCAATCAGCATTGTAATTATATACTTCTTCATTATCCTATCCCTACTTAAGTATTGCCATTTTTTGCATTTTTTCTATAGTCTTATTGCCCTGACGGGCAACAAGCCTGTAGAAATAGATACCATTTGCCAGACTAAAGCCTTGGTCGTCCTTACAATCCCAGCCATAAAGTGTACGTGGGTATTCATGGTAACCCACACCAACTGGTAGGTTCGAGAATGTCTTTATCAATCTGCCACTAACAGTATAAACCTTTATGGTTACTTCGTCAGCACCATCAGTTAAGACGTAAGTAAAACGAGTTCTTCCATCGTTTTTAGCATCCACCGCACGTCCTAAAACCGGGTTTGGGTAGTTGGCGATATTAGTTACATCAAACTGATCATTCACCCTGAATTGAATGTCTCGTGTATTGTAGTTGCCATTCAAGTCTCTGCAATCTACTTTTAATTCATGATCGCCCTTCCCTAATGATATCTGGTATTTGATTGGTATCCTGTTAATGTTTTCCAAATTGACTGATAGCACATAATCTGTTTCAGGTACAACTACTCCATTCATGGAAAGCTTTATTGAATCGTCGATTATGTTAATGCCGTTATCATCTGATAATAATAAAGAGATTACGCCGTTACCTGCTATGTATCCGCCAACCGTAAATTCCTGATCCTGTACATTAACGTCTATGGTCGGAACTTTAGTATCAGAATTTAGGAATAATGAATATATCCCGGGACGATTGACCTCTAGCGTGACTGTATTGGCTGATGTGTCGATAAATCCACCCTGCAACACCCACTTTTTAAACTCCGCATTATAACGGTAAATCTTGTAGGTATTACCATTCTCCTGAGATTGCGTAGCAGTGTCTGTGGGATGGTAAAAGAAGGTTATCTGTACTACCTTACCATTTATGAAAGCTCCCTGAGAATCTAATAACCCGCTGTTCAATGAAGCAATCTCATATGGCACAGAGTTCTGATTCGCAGACATACTTTCAATAGCACTAAACATAATGGGTTTTACATCAGGTTGATTTAGGTACTCACGGGGGGGCAGTGCGTTTATTGTAAAGTATGAACTTCCCGAAGTAACCAAGCCTGGCGGAATTACACAGCTTAGGTTGCCATCAATACTACTAATAGTTGCACCAGAAACACCCACATCAAAGTAGTTTAAAGAAGCTTCAAGGTCTATATAATTAGTAGGATCGTTAGCAAATGTGTCGTATGGACTCCACTCTTGATTTACATTGCTGCTATCAACTCTTGCTTGAAACTTCAAGTTGGCATTTTGAATGCCGGTGAGGAGAATTGTATCCCACCTCTCTTGACCCACATCAAGGGCTAAGTATGATTGTTTTGAGAAAAAGCTAAGAGAGTTAAATGGTGTAGATGGCGGACCATAGTACAGGCTTATCCCTGTCGGTAATGAATTGCTATTCCCTACATTAGCACCCAGCACTTTGATTTGAAGGTTCTGTCCTACCTGCTCCAGCTTTATATCTCTTAGAACCAGTTCAGGACCTCTAACCACATAGCTGCCCAAATATGACTCAGCATAACCAGTAGGGGTATTTAGGATGTATTTATAGAAGATTTCTTTGTTCGTTCTCTTGTTTGGATACTTGGTGGAACTGATGAACACTGTGCTATCTGATATTGATTTCTGCATAGGAATAGTTACCCAGGTGCTATCGATTCTTACTCTACAGGTTAAGCTTGAAACCATATCGGGACTAAACACTTTCGCTCTGAACGACACTGAATCTCTCCATGCTGGTTCGGAAGGTGTTAATGAAAGATGCATAACACTGGGTTTACCAACACTAAACACTGAACGCCCAATGTATTCATTCGTAGCGGAATATCCGGCTACATAAATCTTGCGAGTATAGTTCGTAGCTGTACTACTGGAGTTTGTCCATTCCGCACTAAAGTTACCATTAATCACTGGTCTGTCAAACGGTATATTTACTGTTTTTTCGTTCTCTTTCGTAACATAGAGCCTAGCAAAGTTTACATCTGTGGGAAAGCTAGCATTTACGTGCAAGGTTTCACCCGGAGCAAGAACATGATTTACAGCCTGAACCGGTATATCCTTGATCGGTTTTCGCATTCGAATCAGTGGGTCTCCCAAATACACAGCACCGTTAGTCATAGCATACTGCGCTTGTTTGGATACTGTTACAGTAAAGAACTTTGCCAACGTGAAAACCCAGGCTTCTCCCACAGTTTCAAAATCCCGTTAAATAGTGCATCTGTATATGCCAAACCCCAATCCACATCTTGAACCAGATAACCCAAACCCTAAAAACCAGCCGTGCCTATAGCACCTCTTCCCGGCTGCAGAACAAAAGCTTCGCTTATAGATGCCATCCCGTTAGTATCAAAAGCTGAGGCATAACAAGCAAGAGATACTACAATCGGATAAACAGCATTATTCAGAGAGGCTACATCATTAAAACCGAACAAGTTATAATCTGCCCACACTCTTCCGCCCCCATGCCCCATGAACTGAAGATACTTGGTACCACTGTTAAAAGCTTCCTTGAGGCGCGTAGAACCACCAAAGTATTCTGTACTAACTGTTTGAGTATTAGTGTATACTCGGGAAACACGATACTCTTCAGGGATTGTTTTCCTGCGTATTAGCTCAGATTGTTGGGCAAAGATATCATTAGTATCAGAAATTTTCCCCCCCGCAGTTAAAGTTACATGACTGTTCCAGAGCTTGGAAGTCTGAGGGTTGTTATGATATGAGGTAGCTTTTGCGGCATAATCTAAAATCTGCTGAGGAGTCCAAACACCAATTCTTGCAATGGCAACATCAGGCAATGGATCAGTACCGACTACACAAGCATACCAATTATCACTTGCTATAGCCCCTACCTCAAATGTCCACAGTTTCTTGGCTGGGATTACGTTATAAATACGAGAAGGGCTTCCATCACGTGTATCATCAACTCCCTCGCCCAATAGCATAACATGACTTACTTGTGGCTCGCTCCAGTTGTTGTAAGCATAACGGATGAACTCTTTTATTGGTTCAGCTCCGACAATTCCGGAATTGAACTCATCATAAATATCCTGCACATCAACTATCTTAGTGGTGTATCCATTGTTATCCCAATTAGACACTAGCTGCAATGTGCCTTCAGCATCCATGAATTGTCTTGCCGTAATCAACAGAACATCACCACTGTTATTGGGATTCTTCAAATCACTTGGCAAGTTTATTCTAACTGATTTCGGTGTTTTTTTCAAATTCTCGGTCACAGCATAATATCTAACTGATGTAGAAGCAACGCTATCTTGAAGAGTAACAGTCCAAGGAGCAATTCCTTCGATGTTGAACGGTTCTATCTGCATGTTGTTAAAGACACTTGATCCTATTTTATACACTGAAACGTTGGGCGAACTAAAACCCTGTATCCCGAATTGCATCAAATTGTTTGTAGAGCTACTTGGCTTAGTAAACTTAATATAGTCATTACTGGTCTTATACTCACGCCAATAAGTTATCTCTGCATAATCAAGCATTATTTGTTCTTTGTTTGTCATAACAGTGTTTCCGGGTAAGCTAATATAGAAGTTGTTTGTCCCATGCCGCAAGAAAGTGTTCGGAATCGCTGCCTGGTTTTGAAACAATTTCTCATTCTGATACTTCCAGGAGTGGGTATTTATCATAGCTTGGTTCAATCGAACTGAAGCCTCATGGTCGTATTGGTTAGCTCCCAGTGATCCAGGGTAATATGTTAAACCCATCAAAGACACTTTCGCTGAAGCGGTTTTTATGTTTGAATCAACTGGATATTGTAACTCAACCGGAATAATTTCCAGATTCGGAGCGTTAATCTTCTTCCAAAACCAAATGTCTTCTTTGAAAAAGCTGTTGTTTTGAGTCCATCCATTCCCAAGCTTATCACTTACTAGCTGCTTTTCGAAATGCACAGTCTCTTGATATGAATCGGGTATGGAGGATTGAGTAACATTTGATACTACCAAGCCCCCATTTTCTACCACCATCCTGGCACCTAACCTATCGAGCCGTTTTAATGTATAAACATTCTCGGCAGTGTAATCATCCATGTAGTTTTCATCACCATAATGCATATCCCCAAAGAATTCGAAATAATCCGAGGCATCAAAGCTACCATCGTTCTCACCTATAAAGTGAATCGGAACCTGGCCGTTTTCGTCATTCAACTCCAGATATCGCG